>CAZYSW010000018.1:0-24106 GCA_964650105.1 uncultured Nannocystaceae bacterium | reverse complement strand
GCAAGAGCGCGAACTTGCTCAGCGTCACGGGATCGGAGGTCGAGGCGACGATCCGCTAGGCCTTCTCGATGGCCTCGCCGAGGTAGGCCATGACCATCTCCTGGGCCTCGGCGGCGGCCTGCTCGGTCTCGGGCGTGATGTTCGTCTGCTGTTCCCAGCTCTTGGTCTCGGCCTCGATCCACAGGGCCCGGAGCTCGCGATCGACCTCGTCGATGAACGCCTTGGCGGGATCGACTTCCGCTTGCGGGGTCGCGGGCGTGGAAGGGGGCGGTGCCTTCTTGGTGCAAGACCCGATGCCGACACCGAGGACCAGAGCCAATCCGATCGCACGAGCAAGACGACGTGAGCGCATGGAGGAAACCTACCGAAGGGGCACCGAGCGCGGGGGTGTTGCGGCGTGTGCGCTCTCACGATCGGTCGGAGGTCGCCTCGGCGTGCGCCCCTCGGCGAAGAAGTCGTCCGCCCGCAGAGCGACCGACCCGGTGCTGCGTTGGGGCCACGCGTGGCTCGACGATGGTTGTGCTTCGTCCTGTCCTGCTCGCTCACCGTCGCCTGCACCCTCGGTGGCGAGGGGGCGCCCCGCGTCGTACGGCATGCCGGATCCCCGCCGACATCCGTGGAGGCCGAGCCCCCGGCGGCCCAGGCCCACCCTTCGGTGGCGGCCCCCGTCATGGCCAGCCTGCCCTCGGAGGGACGATGGCGGTCGGAGCCGTCCGACACCGAAGCGTCGGATCGAACCGACGCCGCCTCGCGTGACGCGGTGGCCGTGCGTCACGGCCCGTGCCCGCCCGACGTCGCGGCGCTTCCCGAATCGCCGCTGTACTCGCGCGACGATCGTCGTCTGCTGCGAGACGCCCTCATCGTGGTGCACAAGTCGGCGCGACGGTTGATGGTGTATTCCGACGGAACGCTGCGTCACTGCTTTCCGGCGGGGCTCGGCTTCTCCCCTTCGGGGCACAAGCAGGTGGAAGGGGACGGGCGTACGCCGGAGGGCTGGTACCGCACGTCGGACAAGCCCTGGTCGACGTTCGCCGGTGCCATCGCCATTCACTATCCGAATGCGGACGACGCCGAGGCCGCGTACCGCGAAGGGCGAATCGGCAAGCGCGTACGTGACGACGTGCGGCGAGCCTGGACCGAAGGTCGTCTCCCACATCAGCGGACATCCCTGGGCGGTGCCATCCTCATCCATGCGGGCGGGGCCGGGTCGGACTGGACGCTCGGCTGCGTCGCGCTCGAAGAGGCCGACCTCGAGGTCTTGCGTGGGGTGCTTCCCCCCGGGCAGCGGACGGACATCCTGATCCTTCCGTGACGCGCCCCGTAGTATGATCGTCGCACCCCGGGTGGTGGACGACAGCGACCAATCGACGCTCCGGATGCGGAGAACGCCATTCGTGGACAGCGATGGGGATTCGGAGGCCCACCTGGTCGTACTCGTCGGCCACGCGATGGGGACGCGCTACGACATCGGGGACGTGATGGAGCTGGGCAGGAGCCCGCAAAGCCCCGTCGAAATCCTCGACGACGGCGTGTCGCGTCGACACGCCCAGATCGTGCGCCTGCCCGACGCGACCTACGTCATTCGGGACCTGGGGAGCAGGAACGGCACCTTCGTCAATGGACGGAAGATCGACGAGGCGAAGCTGGAGTTCGGCGACCGGATTGCCGTCGGCTCGCAGACCGTCCTGCTGTTCACCCATCGAGATCGCTTCGAAGAGAAACGCATCCAGGCGCAGAAGCTGCAAACGTTGGGGCAACTCGCCGGCGGGATCGCTCACGATTTCAACAACCTGCTCGGCGTGGTGCTCGCGAACATCACCCACGTCCAATCGCTCGAGCACCTCGACGAAGCGGTGGTCCGCAAGACCCTGTCCGAGGTGGAGACCGCGGCGCGTCGTGCCGTGGATCTGACCCACCAGCTTCTCGCGTTCGCGCGCAGCGGCAAGCGACAGCACCAGCCGCTCGACGTCGCCGGTTTGATCGGCGATGCCGTTCGCCTGCTTCGCAGGACCCTGCACCGCTCGATCGAGCTGCGGACCGAGGCCGTCGCGGGGCTGGTCGTCCTCGGGGACTCGTCTCAGCTCCTTCAGGTGTTGATGAACCTGTGCATCAACGCCGGCGACGCCATGCCCGACGGCGGGGTGCTGTTCGTCTCCGCCGAGCACCGGCACATCGAGGAGGACGAGCTCGAGGCGGATGCCTTGCTGTCCCCCGGCCGCTATGTCGCCTTGCGCGTGCGAGACGAAGGGGTGGGGATGGACGACGAGACGCGCCGCCGCCTGTTCGAGCCGTTCTTCACCACCAAGCCGCGCGGCAAGGGGACGGGCCTCGGGCTGGCCACGGCCTCGGCCATCGTGCGCGACCACGGCGGGCACATCGGCGTGACCAGCGAGCTCGGCAAGGGCAGCGCGTTCGAAGTGCTGCTGCCCGCGGCGAACGCGGATCCCGTCACGGCGAGTCGGCTCACCGAGGAGCAGCACGTGCCGCGACGGGGCACCGTGCTTCTGGCCGACGACGAGGAGCTGATCCGTCAGGCCACCCGACGGGTGCTGGAGTATGCCGGCATGACGGTGTTTCTGGCCCACGACGGCGAGGAGGCGGTCTCGATGTACCAGGCGCGGCGGGAGGAGATCGACGTCGTCATCCTCGATCTGGACATGCCCCGCCTCAACGGCGAGCAGGCCCTGGCCCGCCTCAAGGACTTCGACCCCGACGTCAAGGTGCTCATCTCGTCGGGATACATCGATCGCGAGCGGGAGTCGTCGCTCCGGGACGCGGGAGTCGACGGCCTGTTCTACAAACCCTATGATTCGCTGACGCTGATGCAGGCCATCGGCAAGGTCCTACGTCCTGTCCTGGCTTCGCCCTGACCCGCAACGCGCAACCCGGAGAACACTCATGGCCCGCAAGACCATCCTCGCCAGCATCGTGGCCTCGACCTTTGCCTTGGGCGCCGTCGCCTGCGACGACAAGAAAGCCGAAGAGAAGAAAGACGAAAAGGCGAGCGCCGACGGCAAGGACGAGAAGAAGGACGAAAAGAAGGAGGAGAAGAAGGAAGACGGCGAGGGCGGTTGGTGACCGACCGCCTCGCGGCCTTCCGGCGAACGAGCCGAGGGCCAGCACGGCCCTTTCGAGCGTAAGGGCACCGACCGTCGGAGCCCGTAGCGCGCGACCTCGAACGGTCGCGGCCGATCCCGTTGGCCGCGAGCGATCGAGGTCGTTCGTGCTGGAGGTGCCGGGCGATCGGCGTCGGCTGCCGGTCGGCGCGATGCCGGCCGGCCCGCTCGCCCGGCTGGCGGGGTCACGATGGGCGCACGTCCGGCCGTGTCGCCCGTCGGCGTCCGGTCGTGACGGCCGTGGGCCCGTGCCGAGACGGCGGGGCGGTGCGTGATGTCGCGTGGGCCCGTGCCGAGACGGCGGGGCGGCGTGTGGTGTCGGTTGCGTGGGCCCGCGCCGAGACGGCCAGATGAGGTGTGATGTCGGTTGCGGGGGTACGCATGCCGGCGGCTCGGTGTCGTTTGTCGGCGTGGTGACGGTGGACGGGGTTCCGTCGCGTGTCAGTCTGCGGACGCAGTTTCGAAACGACGCCCCATGGGGGCGGGTAGGGGGCCTGGGCGTTCGCGCGCCCGGCTCTCGACGCCCGAGCGTTCGAGCCCGGGTCGGCGCATCTTCGGCCGGCCGGGGCCGCACGCGAACCGGACAGCCGCCGGATCGCGGCACCCCGGCACGCATCGGTGCGGCCTCGGCACCCGCCGCCGGTCGCCCGTCGGGCATCCATCGACCACCGCGGTCCTCGCAGCGTTCGTTCGCACCGACTCCGACAAGGCGCACTTCATGAACATCCTCGTCACCGGAGGTGCCGGGTTCATCGGTGCCAACTTCCTCGACCTGTTCGTCCCCCGACACCCCGAGCACCGATTCGTCAACGTCGACAAGCTCACCTACGCGGCCAACCTCGCGAGCCTGGAGCGGGTGGCGTCGGCCGACAACTACGTCCTCGAGACGGTGGACATCGTCGACGCGCAGGCCGTGCGGGCGGTTTTCGAGGCGTACCGACCGGACGTCGTGGTGCACTTCGCCGCCGAGAGTCACGTCGACCGGAGCATCGCGGGCCCCAGGACCTTCGTCGAGACCAACGTGGTGGGCACCTTCAACCTCCTGGAGGCCGCCCGGGCGATCTGGTCGAAGGGCGAGGGGCTGTTTCACCACGTGAGCACCGACGAGGTGTACGGCTCGTTGCCGGAGACGGGCGCTTTCACCGAAACGACCCGATACGATCCGTCGAGCCCGTACTCGGCGTCGAAAGCGAGCAGCGACCACCTGGTGCGGGCCTACCACCGGACCTACGGCCTCCCGGTGAAGATCACCAATTGCTCCAACAACTACGGGCCCTTCCAGTTCCCGGAGAAGCTGATCCCGTTGATGGTCCTCAACGCGATCGAGGGCAAGCCGCTTCCGGTCTACGGCGAGGGACGCAACGTCCGCGACTGGCTGTTCGTGACCGACCATTGCGAGGCGATCTGGGCGGTGCTGTTCGGGGGACGCCTCGGGGAGACGTACAACATCGGCGGGAGCGGCGAGGTTCGGAACATCGACGTGGTCCGCTCGATCTGCGCCCTGGTGGCGGAGGAGACGGGGCGGCGTGTCGAGGATCTCGAGGCGCTGATCACCTTCGTCGAGGATCGGCCCGGACACGACCTGAGGTATGCGATCGACGCCACGAAGATCCGGACCGAGCTGGGCTGGCGCCCCTCGGAGACCTTCGCGTCGGGCTTGCGCAAGACCGTGCGCTGGTACCTGGACAACGCGGCCTGGGTCGATCGGGTGCGGACCGGGGAGTACCGGCGCTGGATCGAGCAGCACTACGGTGCGCGCGTGTCGACGGGGAGGGACGCTCGGTGATCGACAACGGAATCATCTTGGCCGGCGGAGCGGGGACGCGCCTGTATCCGCTCACCAGGGCGGTGAGCAAGCAACTCATGCCCGTCTACGACAAACCCATGATCTACTACCCGCTGTCGACGCTGATGCTGGCGGGGATCCGGCGGGTCCTGGTCATCACCACGCCCCACGAGCAGGCGCTGTTTCAAAACCTGCTGGGGGACGGAAGCCAGTGGGGCATGGAGATCCGATGGGCGGTGCAGCCGCGACCCGACGGGTTGGCCCAGGCGTTCCTCATCGGCAAGGCGTTCACCGCCGGGCGCGGCTGCGCGCTGGTTCTCGGCGACAACATTTTCTACGGGAACAAGCTCCACGTGTACCTGCGCCGGGCAGCGTCTCGCGACCGGGGGGCCACGGTGTTCGGCTACTGGGTGAAGGATCCCCGGGCCTACGGGGTCGCCGAGATCGCCGAGGACGGAACGTGCATCTCGCTGGAGGAGAAGCCGTCGCTTCCACGGTCGAACTACGCGGTCACCGGGCTGTACTTCTACGACCATCAGGTCTGCGACCTCGCCGCGTCGTTGCGGCCGTCGGCGCGGGGCGAGTTGGAGATCACGGACCTCAACCGTCTGTATCTGGCGCAGGGCAACCTGGAGGTCGTCCGGATGGGTCGCGGCATGGCCTGGCTCGACACCGGCAACCCCGAGGCACTCTTGCAGGCGGCCAACTTCATCCAGACGCTCGAGCAACGCCAAGGATTGCAGATCGCGTGCCCCGAAGAGATCGCGTACCGCATGGGGTGGATCACCACCGCGGAACTCCACGAGCAGGCGCTGGCCCTCGGAAAGACCGAGTACGGGCAATACCTGCTGCAGATCGCCCAGGAGAGCGAGCCTTGAGGGTCACGCCGACCAGGCTCCAGGAGGTGCTGGTGGTCGAGCCCGAGGTCCATCGGGACGCCCGGGGATGGTTTTTGGAGAGCTTCTCCTCCGGACGCTACGCGCAGCTCGGCTTGCCGGAGCGGTTCGTGCAAGACAACGTCTCGTACTCGCGTCGGCGTGTGCTGAGGGGCTTGCACCTGCAGTACCCGCACGGCCAGGGGAAGCTGGTCTGTGTGCTGGAGGGGGCGGTCTTCGACGTGGCCGTGGACGTGCGCGTGGGCTCGCCCCACTTCGGGTGCTGGGTGGGGGAGCTGTTGTCGGCCGACAACGCCCGCCAGCTCTGGATCCCGCCCGGGTTCGCCCACGGCTTTTGCGTGGTCGGCGAGTCTGCGGTGTTCGTCTACAAGTGCACCGAGGTGTATCACCGAGATCACGAGCTGGGCGTACGATGGGACGATCCCGATCTGGCGATCGCGTGGCCCGAGCGCAACCCGGTCCTCTCGCCCAAAGACGGCGCCCTGCCTCGGCTGGTGGACATCCCTCGCGAGGCGCTGCCGGTCTACGGGGGATGAGCGATGCAGGCGAAGGTGGTGGTGCTCGGGGCGGGGGGGATGCTGGGGCGCGCCTGGATCGAGCTCCTGGCGCGGCGGGGGATCGATCATCGCGGGCTCACGCGCCGGCAGGTCGACCTCGGCCGACCGCTGCGACGATCCGCGTTGGACCTGCGCGGCGTGGACGTCCTGGTCAACTGTGCGGCCTGGACCGACGTCGACGGGGCGGAGGCGCACGAGGCCGCCGCCATGCGCATCAACGCCGACGCCGTCGCGGAGCTGGCTCGGCGTTGCCGGGAGGATCGTTGTCTTTTCGTCCACTACAGCACCGACTACGTGTTCGACGGGACGGCCGACGCTCCGTGGCCGGTGGATGCACCCCGCCGTCCGCTGTCGGCCTACGGGCGCAGCAAGGCCGCTGGGGAGCAGTGCATCGCGGCGACCGATCCGCCGCACCTCGTCGTCCGTACGAGCTGGCTGTACGCGCCCTGGGGAAAGAACTTCGTGCGCACGATCGCGCGGCTGGGTCGTGAGCGTCCGTCGCTGCGTGTCGTGAACGACCAGCGCGGGCGGCCCACCAGCGTCGAGCACCTCGCGCGCACGACCCTGGCGCTCCTCGAGCGGGGGGCGAGAGGGGTCTTCCACGTGACCGACGCAGGGGCGTGCACGTGGTTCGACCTGGCGCGGGCGGTGCTGACCGCGACGTCTCCGGGGTGTCGCGTCGAGCCCTGCTCGACCGCAGCCTTTCCGCGTCCCGCTCCCCGGCCGGCCTACAGCGTGCTGGACCTGTCTCAGACGGAGGCGCTGGTAGGGCCCATGCCGCCGTGGGAGGACAACCTCCGCGCCGTCCTCGCGCGCCTCGAGGCGTGACGCCGTCGCGAACATGACGCACGCAACGCTCACCGATGCCACGGCCCCGACCCCGACGTGGGCGTGGTCTCGACCCGAGGCGGGGTAGATGCCGTTCGACATCAAAGCCTACCTGGCCCTGCTTCTGTTCGTCCCCCTCTCGATCGCGATGCTGGCGACCATCCGCCATCCCACCACTGCGATCCTGACCGTGTTCTTCGGGGGGATCCTGTTCTTGCCCGAGCATGCCGCGTTCGACTTCCCGTTCCTTCCCCCCATGGACAAGAACGGGTTCGCGGCGTTCATGGCCCTGGTGGGTGCCCTGGTGCTGGAGCGCAAGCGGTTGCGGCAGGTCAAACCGCTGCGGGGAATCGAGGTGTTCTTTTGGTTGATGGTGATCGGCAACGTCGGCACGGCGCTCACCAACGGCGACCCCCTCCGGTACGGCGAAGATCACTGGAGGAACGGTGTTCAGGTGGCTCAGGAGAAGATTCTCTCGGCCATCACGCCCTACGACATCGTCTCGATGACGGTGCGCGACGTGGTCTGGACGCTCATCCCGTTCTACCTGGGCCGCGCGATCCTGAGGACGCGCGAGGACGCGGCGATCCTGTTCAAGGTGCTGATCGCCTACGGGCTGGTCTACGTGCCGCTGATGCTCTTCGAGATGAAGATGAGCCCTCAGCTCCACAACTGGATCTACGGCTACATGCCCAACGCGTTCGGCCACGCCGTGCGGGGCGACGGGTACAAACCCACCGTCTTCCTCAACAACGGCCTGGCGGTCGCGACCTTCATGCTGGCGACGGTCATCGCGGCCTCCGCCCTGCACCGGGCCCGCAAGAGCCTCGCCGGCATCCCGCCGGTGGGCGCGCTGGTGCTGAACTGGGTGGTGCTCGCGTTGTCGCGGAACGTGGGGGCCAACGTGTATGCCCTGGCCACCGTCCCCATGGTGCTGGTGTCGAGGGGGCGCACCGCGAGCCGGGTCGCGCTCGTGTTGGCGCTCTTGGTCGTCGCCTACCCCGCGCTGCGGTTTTCGGGGGTGTTCCCGGTGGAGAACATGGTGACGGTGGCATCCCGGCTGAGCCCGGAACGGGCGCACTCGCTCAACGTCCGCTTCGTCAACGAGGAGATGCTGATGGCCAAGGCTCGAGAGCGCCCGTGGTTCGGCTGGGGCGGGTTCGGCCGCAACCGCATCTACGACGAGTACGGCAAAGACGTGTCGATCACCGACGGCGAATGGATCATCCGCATCGGGGGGCGCGGCATCGTCGGATTCGTGGGCAGCTTCGGGCTGCTTCTGTTTCCCATCCTGCTGGCACACCGCCGGCTGTCGAGGATCCCCCACGCCTCCGATCGTCGCCTCGTGGACGCGCTGACCCTCCTGGTGGCCGTCAACGCCGTCGACTTGCTGCCCAACGGCATGTTCACGCAGGTGCCGTTCTTCATGGCTGGCGCGCTGGCCGGGCTGTCGAGCGGGCTGTCCGATCCGACGTCGCGGCGCTGAGCGGCGGTGGTCTCGGTCGCACGACCGGTCATGGTCGCCGACGAAGGGTTTCGCCCGCCGCCGGGTTGCAAGGCCCGTTCGGGGCGCCATTGTTACCCGCGTGGGGGCCAACCGCCGCTTCTTCATCGTCGTCGTGCTCGTGGCCGGCTTGGGGGCCGGGGCCTGCAGGAACAAGCATCCCTACGTCTGGGCCAAGGACCTGCCGGCGTCCAACATGCGGGTGGAGAGCATCCCGCTCCGCCCCGGGGATCGGATCAGCGTACAGGTCGCTCGGATGGCCGAGCTGCAGGGGGTCGAGCCGTTCGTCGTCAACGCCGACGGAAGCATCGTGCTGCCGCTGGTCGGGGTGTTCGAAGTCGAGGGGCTCACGCCGGCCGAGGCCGCCGAGAAGCTGGATCGGCGGTTGCAGGGCATGATCGTCGAGCCCCAGACGCGGATCTCGGTCGTGAACCCGCGGACCCCATCGGTGACGGTGGTGGGAGAGGTGAGGGCACCCGCGACGTTCGAGGTGCCCTACGGGGAGGGGCTCCTGTCGGCGCTGGCGCGAGCCGGAGGGCTCACCGAGTTCGCCAATCCCGAGCACATCTACGTGGTGCGGAAGTACCCGCAGCGCCAGCGGATTCGCTTTCGCTACAGCGATCTGACCGGAGGGGTCCAGCACAGCACCGAGTTCCAGCTCCATGACGGTGACGTCATCGTCGTGGAGTGATCTCGCCGTGCCGACCTTTTCCATGTCGACGATCGTCTGGTGGACGGTGCTTTGCCTGGTCGATCCGCGTGCTCGCACGGTCGACGTGTCGGGGGGCGTCACCACCGAGACGCGGGCCGGGGTCGCGCCGATCGCCGCCGACGCTCCTTCGGAGCCCGCGTTCGTGGCCATCGTGACACCCAACGTCGATCTGTTGGTGCGCTCGCGGCGGCACGGATCCCTGCTGTTGGGATACTCGCCGCGCATGCAGCTCCGCCTGCCGAACCGGCTCGACGTGAAGCGACCGATCTTCTTGCAGCAGATGTACTTCGACTATCGAAAGGCGCTCTCGCGACGGTTGTTTCTGGACGTGGGGGCCGGGGCGAGCGTCGGCGAGATCGACTACACCACCGCCGCGCAGTTCATCGGGGATGCCCAACAGCTTCCCGACCGTGCCGAGCTGAACGCCATCACGCAGTACGCGGTGGCGGAGGGCGGCGTTCGCCTGGAGGGGATCGTGGCGCCGCGTCACGTCCTGGTGATCGAACCGGTGGTGGGGCATCGCACGCCCATCGGCGTGGACGTGTCGCAGGCCATCGAGACGGGCGTCCGCCCCCTGCCGACCCAAACCTACGGAACCCTGGGGCTGACCTATGCGTTCGCGGTCTCGCCCGTCGACGACGTGGGGATCACGGCGCGCCCGGGGCTGGTCGACTACGAAGGCCGGACCACGTACGTGTCGTCCGATGCGCGGGTGCAGTGGGAACGCCGGCTCGATCTGGAGCTGACCAGTCGCCTGGAGGCGGGGGTCTTCGCGGCCCACACCCTTCGGTCGGATCCGCGGCTGGTGGTGGACGACACCAAGGTGTTTCCGGTGGGACTGGCTTCCATCCGGGGTCGGCTTTGGAGCCGATCGTCGCACTGGGTCGACGGCGTGGGGCTGCTCGGCGTCACCGGCTACTTCGACCGGCTGCGCGAGGAGGTCGATCCGCGGGGGCAGGCCCAGGCCGGCTTCATCGTCACCTTCCCGCCGAGGTGGGTGGTCGCGGTCAACGCCTCGATGTACACGCCGCTCACCACGGAGTTCCGGATCTCCCCGGTCGACGGGCGCTCCGACGAGGAGTCGGTGTTCAACCTGCAGACGCCGATCACCTACCTCATCGACCAGCGGATGGCGGTCGAAGTCGGCACGGTCTTCTCGTATCGGGCCTCGAACTTCACTGCCCCCGATTTCCACTTCGATCAGTTCGAGGGGTGGTTCTACGTCGCCTTCCGGATCTCCGGCGGAACGATTCGCGGCGGCGGCGAGGTGGTCGAGGATCCCTCGCAGCAGATCGGCGTCGGGACGCGGGGCATCGGGCTGCGCACCGGGGGACGTCGCGGTTACTGAGGGCGGCGCGGAGGCGCCGTCCACCGCCGGCCTCGCCGCGGCGAGGGCCCCGGTGTCGGACCATCATGGCAGCGGCTGGACGACCAGGACCTTCTCCTCGGTCATCTCGTCCATCGCGAACCGCACCCCCTCGCGGCCGAAGCCCGAATCCTTGGTGCCGCCGTAGGGGAAGTTGTCCACCCGGAACGTCGGAACGTCGTTGATCATCACCCCGCCGTAGTCGAGGGCCCGGAAGGCCGCGAGCGCCTTGCCGATGTCGGCCGTGAAGACGCCGACCTGCAGGCCGAAGCGCCCGGCGTTGCACGCCATCAGCGCGTCCTCGAACGTGGCGTAGGGCTCCACGATCGTCACCGGGCCGAAGACCTCCTCGGTGAGCACCTTCGCGGCGGGGGGGACCCGGGTGAGCACGGTGGGGCGGACGATGTTGCCCTCGGCCTCTCCGCCGCAGTGGATGGTCGCTCCCGCATCGACGGCCTCCTCGATCCACGCCAGCACCCGCTCGACGTGGCGGCGCTCGACCAGAGGTCCCACGACCGTGTCTTCGGACAGCGGATCTCCGCAGACGACCGCCTCGCTGGCCGCGACGAAGCGGTCCACGAAGGCGTCGAAATCGTCCCGATGGACCAAGATGCGCTGGATCTTGATGCAGACCTGTCCCGCGCTGCCCCACGCGCCCATCAGCAGCTTGTCGAGCACCCGCTCGAAGTCGACGCCGCGGTCCAGCACGCACGGCGCGTTCCCGCCGAGCTCCAGCATCACCTTCTTCTTGCCCGCGACGCTCGCCAGGTGCCAGCCGACGGCGTCGCTACCGGTGAAGGAGAGCACCTTCATGCGGTCGTCTTCGACCATGCGCTGCGCCGTTTCGGGGGCGCAATGCAGCACGTTGAGCGCACCCGCCGGGAGGCCCGAGGCCTCCAGGATGTCCGCGAGCCGGTGGGCGGTCAGGGGCGCCTGCGGCGGGGGCTTGAGCACCACGGAGGTGCCGACCGCCAGCGCCGGGCTCAGCTTGTGGGCGACGAGGTTGAGCGGGAAGTTGAAGGGCGAGATCGCTGCGACGGGCCCGCGGGGGACGCGGGTGTACAGGCACAGGCGGCCCTCGGCGCGCGGCTCGAGATCGACGGGCAGCACCTCGCCCGACGATCGCCGCGCCTCGGCGGCACCCAGCGAGAAGGTGACGACGGCGCGGGCCACCTCGCCCCGGCAGAAGCGGATCGGCTTGCCGCTTTCGCGGGCCATCAGGTGGGCGAGCGCATCAGCCTCTCGCTCGATCCCCCGGGCCGTCTGCTCCAGGATCTCGACGCGACGGTGGGTGGACAGCGACCGCATGGTGGCGAAGGCCGACGCCGCGGCTGCGATGGCGTCGTCCATGTCGGCATGGCCGCCCACGGCGACCTCGCCGACCTCGGCCTGGTCGAAGGGGCTCCGCACCATCTCCCATTGGTCTCCGCGGCGCTCCCCGGCGATCCGCATCGGGTATCGGTCCATGACCGCTCTCCTTTACCACTTCAGCGACCCGCTCGCAGACGCGCCACGACGATCCTCCGCAGATCGCGAGCCAGGCCGAGCGCGACGCCGAAGATGAAGCCCAGAAAGCCGAGGGCGGCGCCGCGTAGGACCATGGTGCGAATGGGAGAGTGCGGGCTCACGTTCGGCGGCGTGATGATGTCGTAGCGCGCCGAGGCGGAGCTGCGCTCCATCTCGAGCTGGATCCGACTGGCGTTGAGCTTCTCGAACAGAGTGTCGTGAACGCTCTTGGTCGCCTGGTAGCTCCGGGTGAGCTCGCTGTACTCCTGCTGCAGGCGCGGGAGCTCGGCGGCGATCTGTTCGGCGCGCTCGAGATCGTTGGTGAGCCTGGCCAGCTCGGCCTGCGCGATCTTGTGAGCGGCCTGCGCCTCCTCCAGCGACTGGCGGGCCGACTCGTAGATGGGGTTCTTGTGCTTGGCGATCGTGGTCCCGCCCTGATCCAGCACCTGGTCGCGCAGCTCCTCGAAGCGGGCGAGCTGAGCCTGGAGGTCGATGACCTCCGGATGCCGGTCTCCTTTCCCGGCCGCCCTGGCTGCGGCGAGCTGGCGCTTGACGTCGGTGATCGCGTCCTCGTAGGGGCGCGCCATCTCGATGCGGCTCACCATCAGCGGCGTCTCGCTCTCGAGGCGGCGGCGGCTGAGCTGGATCTCCGCCGCGGCGCGTGCCACCTCGGATGCCGCGCGCCCTCGCTCCGCGCCGAGCTCGATGAGAGACTCGTAGAGCTGCTGGGCCTGCTCGGGGAGCTCGTCGCTGTGCTCCTGCTTGAAAGCGAGGATCGCCTGCTCGGTGGCGGTGAGCTCCTCTTCGGCCTCGGCGAGCTGCCGCTCCAACGTCTGCACCTCGACCACCAGAACTTGCAGCGCCTTGTCGATTTCGGTCTCCAAGAAGCGCTTGAGGTGCACCTGCAAGAAGGCGATGGCCTCCTCGGGCGTCGGTGCCTCGTAGGCGCCGAAGTACGCGAACTGGCTGCCTCGCGCCTGCTTGAATTCGAGCTTCCTCTGGACGGCCCGGATCGTCGCCGGCGTGATGTCGTCCACGCCGAGCTCGGTCAGCGTCTGGTGGATGAGCGCGGGCCGGGTGAAGCTCTGCCTGGCCGAGTGGAAGAACTCGAAGTTCATCCGACGACCGCGCTCGACGGGGTTGTCGGTGGGATTGGGCACCAGGTTGAGCTCGAACTCGGCGACGGCGGGCGGACGGAAGTACCGGTAGCTGACCACGCCCGCCGCAGCCCCCAGCGAGGTCAGGATCAGGATCGACAGCCAGTAGCGGCCGAAGAACGCAAAGATCCGGACGAGCAGGTCGATGAGGTCGGAGCCGTCGTCGTCGCGCAACGGCGGGACCTCGAGGATCTGCGGCACCAGACCGCGCTGGCGCAGGTGGGGATAGGGGGTGCGCACCAGCGCGCCGCCGCGCGGCGGCCCGGTTCGTCCCCGAGACCCGAACCCGGAGGCCGGCAGGGCGAGCGTCGCGTCCGACGTCGCGCCGTCTCCGGTCGCGCTCATGTACGTGAACGAGGTCTCGCCGGTGCGGATGACGTCGCCGGGGTGCAAGTCCGCCTGCTCGACCCGCTGTTCGTTGACCCACGTCCCGTTGGTGGATCCCAGATCGTAGATCCGATGGCCGTCCCCCATCTTGACGAGCTTGGCGTGCTGCTGCGACATCGATCGCTCGGCGATCCGAATGTCGGCGTACCTGGAGCGCCCGATGACCAGCTCGGGTCGATCCAACAGGTGAAGCCGCCCCGGCTCGGGGCCGGAGATCACCAGCAGAAAGGCGTCGGCCCGGGTGGATTCGGTCTCGCCGACGACCACCTCCAGCATGCCGTCGAGCCCGGGCTGCACAGCCGGATCGTCGGTGGTGGCGTCGTCCGTTCCCTCGATCGCGGAGCCGGGGCCTGCTGTTCCGCCGGTGCGATTGGGTTCCATGGGCGGGATCCTAGTGAGCGCAGGCGATCCCGCCACTCGGTGCGAACGTGCCCGGCCGCCGGTCGTGCCGGTGGCGCACGTCGAGCTCGTGTTCGCGACGATCGATCACCTTGCACGTCACCGGTCGATCGCTCGAACGCATCGAAGCTGTCGACGCGAGGGCGGGCGAGAAGGGACGCGAGACAGCCGGGACCGACCGAGGTCGGCGTGACGTCCTGGCCGCGCGTTCGATGCTCACGGCTGGGGAGGCTCGAGATCCTCGGCGTGCGCGGACTCGCCGTGTGCGGCGGGTTCCCGATCCGGCGATGCACCTTCGTGGTGCGTGGGTCCCGGGAGCGCGTCGACGCCGGTCTTTGCGGTGGCCAGCCGGGTGCGGGCGCGCTTCGAGGCACCGCGGTGCGCCGTGGTGCCCGACGGCGGCGGTCGGTCGTCGGGAATCGTTCGCGGGGCCGCGTCGGTGGCCTCGTCCGGCGAGCCGCTCTCGTCGAGGATCTCGATCCCCTCCGCTGCGGGCTCGGCGGGCGAAGTCGGGACGTCCTGCGGGGCCGGAGGGGTGGGGGCGGCGGCTGCATCGGATGCCGGGGGCGCGGGCGAGGAGTCCTGTCCGGGGGGCGGGCCGATGGGTGTGTCCGAAGGCCGGGCCTCCCGGGGCGCAGGGGTGCTCTCGTTCGCCTCGGCCTGCGGCGTGATCCGGATCGCAGGCGCGGGTTCGTAGTCGAGGTAGGTGCCGTACTCGTCCACGAATCCGCCGCGGATCCAGTCCGGTCGCATCCACGCCACCGCGATCGCCATCGAGGCCACGGCGCCGGCCAGCGCGAGGACGACGGTGCGTTGGCGGTGCAGGAGGTGCGTCGCCGCGTCGCCGGCGGACCGAGGACGAAGCATCGCGGTGTGCGATGCGCTCGGGCCCTCGGACGACGTCGAGCCCTCGGTGAACGGCACCGCGCCGTCGCCGAGCTGCGTCGGGTCGTCGTGGCCCTGCGGGGCGCCGTTGCGTCGCACCGCGGCGGACAGCCCCGCGGCGCGACGCCGCTGCTCGAGGCGATGCCCGAAGGTCTGCCGCACCCACGCCGACACCTCGGAGGACGCGCCCAGCAAGCCTTCGGCGATCGCCACCCGGCGTAGATCGACGAGCATCGCCTCGGCGCTGGGATAGCGCGCCGCCGGATCGCGGCGAAGCGCACGAAGGCAGATGCGATCGAGGCAGGCGGGGGGCCGCAGGCCGACCGTGCTCGGCGGCGGGATGTCGGCGTGCAGGACGGCCTCGACGACCGCCTCGGGCGTCTCGCCCGAGAAGAGCTGCTCGCCCGTCAGCGCGTTCCACAGCACCACGCCGGCGGCGAAGATGTCGGCGCGGTGATCGACCGGCTGCCCGAGGATCTGCTCGGGCGAGAGGTAGGCGGGTTTTCCTCGGGTGATGCTGCGGTCGGGCAGGACGTCGGCGGCACGG
This sequence comes from uncultured Nannocystaceae bacterium, assembly GCA_964650105.1. Classification (GTDB taxonomy): domain Bacteria; phylum Myxococcota_A; class Polyangia; order Nannocystales; family Nannocystaceae; genus CAZYSW01. The sequence continues at coordinate 8,460 of CAZYSW010000018.1, read as the reverse complement.
GCGATGCCGAAGTCGGTGATCCGACACGTCCCGTTGGTGCCCACCAGCATGTTCTGGGGCGAGACGTCGCAGTGGACCAGGCCCAGCGGGCGACCGTCGTCGTCGGCCAGGGTGTGGGCCGCGTGCAGGCCGGTCAACGCGTCGAGCACGATGGGGATGACGAGCTGCGGCGGCCGACTCTTGGGGTGGAAGGCCAGTAGCTCGGCGAACGTACACCCCTCGACGTACTCCAGGACCAGGTAGTGCTGGTCGGCAAAGACCCCGATGTCGACGATGCCCACCACGTTGGGGTGATGCAGGCGCGAGGCGATGCGCGCCTCCTGCAGCATCATCTGCACGTACGCCGCGTTGCGGCAGAGATGATCTCGGATCACCTTGAGCGCGAACAGGCGGCGAAAGCCGCCCTCGCCCGACGCACGGCACAGATAGACCGTGCCCATGCCGCCCCGCGCGAGCCGGAGCAGGACCTCGTAGCGACCCACGACGGCAGGCGCCGCGGCGGTTGGGGGGGACGATTCCACCGAAGGATTGCGCGGCTCCGGTGACGACCCTGACACGCCCGCGTGCGCGGGCTCGGCGGGCCGCGACGCGTCGACGCCCTGCACGCGGTCGTGGGCCGGCCGTCCGCCCGGTCGGGTCTGCACGCTCGACGGCGCGACCGTGTCTTTCGTGCTCGGGCGGGCAGGGCCGCGTTCTCGGAGCGCACGCCGGGGCGAAGGGGGAGGGGGCGGCGTGGGGCGAAACACCGCCGTTCGGCTGCCCGCCGAGGACGCGTCACCGACGGCTTTGCGGGCGTGCGCGTGACCTCGGAGCCATCCGGGTGACGGTGTCGTGCCGAGGGGCGAGCTCCGTGCATCGAGGGGTACGCGCTCGGCGATGGGGCGCGTGTTGTCGGCCCGACGTCCTGCGTCGACGCGCGCGCCGTCGTGCGGGCGCGGACGTGGCGAAGGTTGCGAGGATGCGGGTGGACGCGAAGCCGACGCGGTGCCGACCGGCGGTGGGCCGGCACGGCGATCGGTCGAAGGCGACGAGGACCGAGGTCGCGCGTCACCGAGCGCCCGGGTGGGCGGCCTGCTCCGGGTCGGCTCGTGCGACGCAGGCGCCGGGCGGCGCGTGGAGGACGTCGACGCGGGGGTCTTCTCGATCGATCCGGATACGCGTCGCCGATCGTCCGCTGCGACGTGAACGTCGGGCAACGGTGGGGGCCGGCGTCGCATCGTGTCGCCGCACGAGGCCGGCGTCGCGTCGCGTTGCCGGGGATCGACCGACGGAGGCGTGACCGGGAGGCCCACGCGGGTGGACCTGGGAGGGGCCGACGGCCGCGCGGGGGCGGGCCCCGGAGAAAGAAAACGGCCTCGCGCCGCGGCGTGTTGCGGCGGCGGTGCGCAACGCCGCGGGACACGTTCGGTGGGGATGGGCGGCGGTGCTGCGGGACGCTGCGCCGCGGTGGACGGCGAGGCGCGGCGGGCCGACGCCGTGGTCGGTGGACGCGGCCGATCGGGACTTCGGGCACCGGGTCGCCGCGTCGGAGCCAGGGGCCGGTGCAGCGTGCTCGTCGGGCCGGTCGGGGGCCCGCGCGTGCCGTCGCGCGGCGTAGACGCGGTGCCGTACACGAAGGCCGCGAGCAAGTCCTCGAGCCTGCGTCCCATCGCGCCCGTGCGAACGACCGGCCCGAGCTCCACCTCGAACGTGCCGGCCTCGACGGTCAGCAAGCGCTGCACGGCGTCTTCGCCGTGCAAGGCTCCCATCGTCGCGTCCACCAGCGCGCCGTCGCGAAACGACACGGTGGCCACCCCGTGCCGGGTCTCGAAGCGGGCCGAGCCCGTCTTGCGCCCTAGACCCACGGTCCGAAGAAGCTCGGCGACCGGGAGATCGGCGATCTGCCCGCCGAATGCACCTCGTTCTGGTACCACCGGATCCGATCCCATCCACCGCGGCGCATGCTCGTCGCCCCCGGGCGCACCCGCCCGAGGTCGAGCCTGCGTTCGCGGATCATCCCCACGAACGATGCACAGTATAGGGCCGGATCCGAGGCTGCCACGCGCGTCGCGACGTGCAGGTGCGATCGATGACCGTGCCCGGTCGCTCAGCCGGGCTGCGCTCGGAACCACTGAGCGGTCTCCACCAGACCCGCGTCGAGCGGGGTGGGGGCGCCCAGCAGGTCGATCGCGTCGCCGGGATCGAGCACCGAACGCTCGAGGTCCCCGGGGCGACGGGGTCCGTGCTCGATGATCGGCTCGACGCCCAGCGCCTCGGCGAGGCCGCGAGCGATTTGGGCCGTCGTGCTGCCCACGCCCGTGCAGACGTTGAGGACGGACGGCAGTCGACCCTCGAGCGCGGCGAGGTTGGCCTTCACGACGTCGCGAACCATCACGTAGTCCCGCACGCAACCATCGTCGCCGACGCGCCGCATCGCGTTCATCCGGATCGGCTCGCCCGCGATGAGCCGCCGGGAGAAGATCGCCACCACGCCCGCCTCGCCGTGCGGGTCTTGGCGCGGGCCGTAGACGTTGGCGTAGCGCAGCGTCACCGCGTCGAGATCGTGGTCGTGGGCGAACAGGCGCACGTAGTGCTCGCCCGCCAGCTTCGAGCACGCGTACGGGGACAGCGGGCGCAAAGGCGTGTCCAGGTCCGCGCGTCGCCCCTCGGCCACCTCCCCGTAGAACGCCCCGCCGGTGCTCGCGAACACCACCCGCCGGACACCCACGTCCACCGCGGCTCGCAACACCGCGATCGTGCCGAGCACGTTGACGTCGGCGTCGCGGGTGGGCTCGCGCGTGCTCACCGAGACGCTGGTCTGGGCCGCCTGGTGCGAGATCATCTCGGGGCGGAAGTCCGCGAAGATCCGCCTCAGGCCATCGGCGTCCCGGATGTCGTGCTCGACGAACCGTGCGCCGACGGGGACGTTCTCCCGGCGGCCGGTGCTCAGGTCGTCGACGACCAAGACCTCGTGTCCAGCGTCGAGCAAGGCATCGGCGATGTGGCTCCCGATGAACCCCGCGCCTCCGGTGACGACGATGCGCATGGGCAGAAAGCTAGCAATCCCGCCGCCCGCGTGCACGCCATACTGCGGCGATGCCCGGCCCGGCTCCGCGCGTCCTGGTCGTGCTCGGCACCCGGCCCGAAAGCGATCGAGCTGGCGCCCGTGATCCGTGCGGCGCGTCGCTGCGACGATTGGGAGGTCCCGGTGTGCGTGACGGGACAGCACCCGGACCTGGTTCCGCCCGTGCTGTCGGCGCTGGGGGGTGCGACCCGACGTCGAGCTCGACGTGATGCGCCCCGAGCAGGGGCTCAGTCGGCTCCTCGGCACGGCGTTGCAGCAGATCGATCGCGTGGTGAGCGAGTGCGCGCCCGACTGGGTGGTGGTGCAGGGGACGGCGACGGTGCTGGCCGCCACGTTGGCCGCCTATCACCACGGTGCCAAGGTAGCGCACGTCGAGGCAGAGCTGCGCAGCGGCGATCTGCGGGGACCGTTTCCCGAAGAGGGCTATCGCCGGGCGGTGACGGGCATGACCGACCTTCATTTGGTCCCCACGCCCCGGGCCGCGGCGGCGCTGCGCGCAGAGGGGGTGGAGCCGGCGCGGATCGTCGTGACGGGAAACACGGTCGTCGACGCCGTGCTGGAGGTCCGCCGGTCGCTGCCGCGCCACGGCGGCCCGCCACCAGGGGCGGGCCTTCACGCCTTGGCGGGCGCGCGTCCGCGGGTGCTGGTGACGGGACATCGGCGCGAGAGCACCACCGGCGGCCTCGGGGCCCTGTGCCGCGCGCTGGTACGGCTGGCCGCCGAGGCCCCGAGACCGACTTCGTGCTGCCGTTGCATCCCAACCCCGCGGTGCAGCGGATCGTCGCGGGGGCGCTGCACGGCCTCGCGAACGTTCACCTGCTGCGACCGGTGATCTATCCGGGGATCGTGTGGCGGATGTTGCAGTCGCGCTTCGTGATCACCGACTCGGGCGGGTTGCAGGAGGAAGCGCCCGTGCTGGGCAAGCCGGTCATCGTCACGCGCGAGCAGACCGAGCGCGTCGAGGCCGTCGAGCAAGGGAGCGCCGTCGTGGCGGGGTGGGATCCGGACGCCATCTTCGAGCACGCGCACCGATGGCTCGTCGACCCCGACGCGTGGGCGCGCCGTTCCACGCCAGAGCCCCTACGGCGACGGACGGGCGGCGCAGCGCTGCGTCGCAGCGCTTCGTCGCGCGATGGGCCTGCCGACGCGCGCTGTCGAGCCGTCTTTCGTCGCACCGCGAAGCGGCGCCTCAGCGCCGCCGGCGGCGCCGCAGGACGAGGGCCGCGGGCGTCCACAAAACGGTGAGGGCGATCGCCAGGACGGCGGCCTCGAGCACGACCGAGCCGCGCAGCGTCTCGACGATGGTCCATCCGATCAGGCCGTTGAGCGCGACCAGACCGGTGAACCCCAGCTCCTGCGGTAGCGCTCCGAGCCTGGCCGGGCGCGCGGCGAGGCCCGCGAAGGCCCAGCGAAAGACCTCCGCGACGGAGAAGCCGAACAAGGCCCCCGGAAATCCCCAGGCGATCCAGCCGAGGGGCATCAACAGCGCCATCGCGATCACCTTGGCGAGGTTGGCCGTCGCGACCCGACCCGATTCGCCCCGAGCCAGGAGCGCCGCTTCGGTCGTCGCCTCCAGGACGTTGAACCACACGCCGAGGGCGAGGATCTGCACCATCCAACCGGCGGCCGCGTACGTCGGCGCGTACAGGAGCTCGACCGCGGTCGGCCCTCCGGCGATCAATCCCGAGATGCCCCAGCCGCCCAGCAGCAAGACCCGGCGCCGCGAGTTCCTGAACACGGCCGCGAGGTCCCCACCCGCGCGAAGCGTGCGGCTGTACAGGGGGAAGTTCACCTGCAGCGCGAGGTAGCGAAACGCCTGCTGGGGCGTTCCGGCGATGAGCACCGCCACGCCCCCGTAGATCCCGAGCGTTTCGGTGGGGACGAGCTTGCCGAACACCAGGCGGTCGGACTGGCTGGCCACGAACCCCAGCAAGGTGCTGACGAAGACCCACTTGCCGAAGCGGAACAGGGCCCGCGCCGCGTCCCGATCCCAGGTCGGACGGTTGGTCGGCCCGTGGAGCACGAACTGGCTGAGCGACGCCTTGGCGGCGGTGGACAGGACCCCGCCGGCGGCCAACGCCCACACCGTGGGGTGCACCATCGCCCAGCCGATGGTCACGACCGCGCCCAGGACGTAGCTCGTCAGCTCGACCGCCGTCAGCCTGCCGATGTCGAGGTTGCGGTTGAGCGTGAACAGCTTGGTGGAGCGCAGGCCCGCGAACAGGGCCGACGAGGCGGAGAAGGGGAGGAGCCACACCAGGGCGGGCTCCTCGTAGAACCGCGCCAGCGGCACGCCGAGCAGCATCCCGACCAGCGCGAGGATCAGGCCCCGCGCGCCCTGAATGGTCCACGCGGTGTCGAGGAAGCGCCGATCGTCGCGCTTGTTCTGGATCACCGACGGCCCGATGCCCACGTCGCTGAACAGGGCCAGCCCCTGCAGCACGACGTTGACGAGGGTCATGAGGCCGAAGGCCTCCGGCGCGACGAGGCGGGTCAGGATCAGGTTGCTGACGAGCCGCAGCAGGTGGATTCCGACGAAGCCCACCGTCGCCCAGAGGCTTCCGCGCGCCGCCTTGCGGATCCCCGACTCGCTCGCCTGACGGTCCACGCGTTCGCTGGCCAGCCTACTACGCGTAGGCGAGGTTCGAGCGGCGAGCCTTCGTCGCGCGAGCGGCCGCCGACCCGGCGAAGCGGGGCGCAGCGATCAGAGCGCCGACACGGCGGTGGACAATCGGTCGATCGCGAGGTCCACGTCCGCGCGGCCGAAGTCGAGGACCGGACGGAACCGCAGGCTCTTGGCGCCGGACGGCAAGATCAGGGCCCCCAGCTCCAAGAGCCGCCGCTGCACCACGTTGCGCGCTTCGGGACTCGGCAGATCGAACGCGCACATCAGGCCGGCGCCGCGCACGTTGGTGATCACCGGGTGGCGCCGCTGCAGATCCTCGAGGGAGCTCCGCAGGTAGGCGCCGACCTCGGTGGCGTTGTCGAGCAGGCGCTCCTGCCCGATGATCTCGATGTAGCGGGTGCACCGGACCATGTCGACCAGGTTCCCGCCCCAGGTGGAGTTGATCCGACTGGGAACCTTGAACACCGAGTCCACGTCGTCGACCCGCGTGGTGGAGGCCAGGCCGCAGACCTGCGACTTCTTGCCGAAGCAGAAGATGTCGGGAGCGACGCCGTGGTGCTCGAAGGCCCACCACTTGCCGGTGATGCCCATGCCGGCCTGGATCTCGTCGAAGATGAGGATGATCTCGTTCTCGTCGCAGAGCCGTCGGAGCGCCCGCATGAACTCGGTGCGGAAGTGGACGTCTCCGCCCTCGCCCTGGATCGTCTCGATGATGAGGGCCGCGATGTCGTGGGGATGATCGGCGATCGCCTGTTCGATCTCGCGCAGGCTCTGGGCCTCGGCGGCCTCGATGTCCGCCAGGTGCTGCTCGAGCGGAAGCCGGATGCCGGGCGTGCTCACCCGCGGCCAGGGGAACTTGGGGAAGTACTTGACCTTGTCGGGCGAAAAGGAGTTCGTCAGAGACAACGTGTAGCCCGACCGCCCGTGGAAGGCGCCGCGGAAGTGGATCACCTTGCTGCCCAGTTGGGGATCCCCGTCGGCCGAGACCAGGCCGCGCTCGATGTTCTTGCGGACCTTCCAGTCGAAGGCGACTTTGAGCGCGTTCTCGACCGCGAGCGCGCCGCCCTCGATGAAGAACATGTGCACGAAGCCGGGGGGCAACGTCCGCGCCATGGTCTGCACGAAGTCCGCCATCGCCTGGGTGTAGATGTCGGAGTTCGAGGGCTTGACCAGAGCGGCCTGCAGGAGCTTTTCGCGGAAGGCGCCGTCCGCCAGGCCTGGATGGTTGTGGCCGATCGGCATGCTGGCGAAAAACGAGAACAGGTCCAGGTACTCGCGCCCCGTGACCTGATCGACGATGGTCGCGCCGCGGCTCTTGGCGGGGTCGTACACGATGGGCAGGCCGTCGGCCAGGATCCATTCGCCGAGGACCTTGTGGACCTCGGACGGCGGCGTTCGGTAATCGGGCATCGCGGCCATGAGCATTCCTCCGTCCGGACGCCGAGCGCTGAGGCCACACCGACCACCCGAAGCTTTCGGGCGCGGGGCCCCGCTCGCGTCCGCGCGTTTCACCGAAACTATACTTCGCGGGTGGGGATGTCGCTGTGCAGCGAATGCGGATCGTGACCGTGCTCGATCGTCGACGGGTCGCGCAGCTTGGATCGCGTGCGCGGCCGGACCCTCGGCGGATCTCGCCCGCCCACCGGATTCGACGCGTGGCGACGTCGGGCCGTCGTCCAAATGGGGGCGGCCACCACGATCGGCGTGCACACGGAAGCGGAGCCGCCGCCGCGGGCAGGATCGTGGCATCGCGTCCATTGAGGTGTCTCACGCCCGCACGTCGTCGGGGGATCCGAGGCGGTGCTCCGGTCCGTAGGCCGGCCGAGCTTCGGACGCGGTCGCACCGCGAGACCGGGACGCTGGCCCATCGGTACCCCGATGCGTCGGCACGGTTTGGCGCCGTGCGAGCACGCGACGTTTGACAAGCCCCGGGTCGGGTTGTCCTCTTTTCGTATCGTGAACATCGAGTTGCAGGGGCGGGTGGCGATCGTCACGGGGGCGGGCCGGGGCATCGGGAAGGAAATTGCGAAGATGGCTGCCGCGGCGGGAGCTTCGGTGGTGCTGGCCGCGCGCAGCCGCGACGAGCTGGAGCAAGCGGCAAGCGAGATCGAGAAGGAGGGCGGCCGGGCCATCCCCGTCCCGACCGATGTCACGGACGCCCGAGCCGTCGAGGCCATGGTCGCCACCACGCTCGAGCGGTTCGGTCGCATCGACATCCTCGTCAACAACGCCGCCACCAACTACGTGGCGAATCTGGTGATGGCCAAGGAGGAGGCCATTCGCAATCTGTACGAGGTCAACGTCTTTTCGGTGTTTCGTTGCACCCAGGCGGTGTTGCGTCACATGATTCGGCAGAAGTCCGGCCGGATCATCAATATTTCGTCCGTCTCGGCGAAGATCGGCGCGGCCTACAACAGCGCGTACGCGTCGTCCAAGGCCGCCGTGATCGGGTTCACCAAGTCGGTGGCCAAAGAGACGGCCCGCGTCGGCATCACGGTGAACGCCATCTGCCCGTGGCACGTCGACACCGAGCTGGTTCACGAGGCGATGACCGCCCGCGCCAAGATGTTCGGCAAGACGGCCGAGGCCTACCTGGAGGAGATCGTGCGAAACAGCCCCCAGCAACGCCTCGTCACCGCGCGCGAGGTCGGGGCGGTCGCCTTGTTGCTGATGTCTCACGAGGGGCGGGGGATCACCGGGCAAGCACTCAACGTCTGCGGTGGTACTGTGATGGACTGAATCGTGGCTGCCCCCGGTCCACCACCCGATC
>CAZYSW010000017.1:0-24629 GCA_964650105.1 uncultured Nannocystaceae bacterium | reverse complement strand
CACCGTCGGCGATGAGGATGCGCGGCGCGTGGATGTCTCCGACCACGCGGCAGTTGCTCTTGAGCTCGGCCCGCTCGGAAGCCTGGATGTCACCCGTCACCGTGCCGAGGATCGTGATGGTCGACGTCTCCACGTTGGCCTCGAGAACACCGCTCTCCTCGACCACGATGTTCTGACGGAGACTCACGCGCCCCTTGACGGTGCCCTGGACGACGAGGTCCTCGTCGCCGGTGATCTCGCCGTCGATGACGATGGTGCTTCCTATGACGGTGTTGGCCATGGGTCTACTCGGGGTCGGAGGTGTGAACGCGAGGTGATGGGGTAAGGAGAGTCGATCGGGGATCAGCGGCTGAGCTTGCGGAGATCGTCGGGGAGCTGCACGTCCATTTCGACGGCGCCGTCGAAGTGCGCTCCGTCGTGGATGATCACCCGAGGTGCCCGAACATTGCCGGTGACGTGCGCCCCCTTCTCGATGGTGATCGCCCGCGCGGCGGAGATGTCTCCACGGACCTGGCCATGCACCTCGATGCTGTCGACCTCGAGGTCGGCTTCCAACTCGCCGCCGCTGGCGACCACGAGATGGCCGTTGAGGGAGACGCGTCCCTCGATACGCCCCTCGACGATCAGATCCTCTTCCCCGGACAGGGTGCCGCGCACCGCGATCTCGGGGCCGATGACGCAGGTCGCGGAGCGGGGAGTGGTGGCGGGCATGAACCTTGCTTCCTAGGTGGAAAGGCGGTGCGCAGGCTAGCAACCGGGCCTTCCCCCGGTCAACCGGCCGCCGCTCGCCGGCGGCGCTCGCCCACCGCAGGCTCCCCGTAACAAGCCCCCGCCGGCGGGCGAAGGGCTATCGCCGGGCCAGGGCAGCGGTGCTAAATCTCGCGCCCCGGGTCCAACCCCGAGGGTTTCAACCTCCGTGAAGAGCACCCACGCAGCGGATGACTCGGTCGACTACGACGATCTCGTCGATTTCTTCGCCACCGCCGAGCGCCCCGACCCGCGGACGCACCTAGTCGGCACGGAGCTGGAGAAGTTCGGGGTGGTGCTGGCACCCGCCGATCGCCCCCTGCGACCCGTCGAGTACCACGCCCACATCCTCCCCGTCCTGGAAGCGCTGTGTGCCGAGCACGGCTGGTCGAGGGGATCGGACAAGGGAGAGCGCGGCGAGCTCGTGGACCTACATCGGGACGGGGCGTCCATCACCCTCGAGCCCGGTGGTCAGCTCGAGCTGAGCGGCAAGCCGTTGCCCGACGTGCACGCCACCTGCGCCGAGTTCTCGCAGCACCACCGCGAGCTCGACGACGTGTCGGGCGCGCTGGGCTTGACCTGGTTCGCCTGCGGGTTCCACCCGTGGGCCACGCGGGCGGAGATCGACTGGATGCCCAAGGGTCGCTACCGCGTGATGCGACAGTACCTGCCGACACGGGGCGCCAAGGCGCTCGACATGATGCTCCGCACCTGCACGATCCAGGCGAACTTCGACTACACGGGCGAGGCGCAGGCGGGACAGAGGCTCCGCGTGGCCAGTGCGATCGCGCCCTTCGTCGCGGCCATCTTCGCCAACTCCCCCTTCGAGGAGGGTCGCCGCGCCCGGGCCGTTTCGGTGCGCAACCTGGTGTGGACCGACGTCGATCCCGATCGCTGCGGCGTTCCGGCCTTCGTCTTCGACGAAGGGTTCAGCTACCAGAAGTACGTCGACTGGGCCCTCGACGTCCCGATGTTCTTCGTCAAGCGCGACGACGTCTACCACGCTCATCACGCGACCTTCCGCGAGTTCCTGCGTGACGGCGTCCGGACGCCCGACGGGATGCGGCACCACGCCACGTGGACGGACTGGACCACGCACCTCAGCACGCTGTTTCCCGAGGTCCGGCTCAAGCCGTACATCGAGGTCCGCTCGGCGGATGCGGTGAGCTCGAAGTACGTGTGCGCCCTGCCGGCGCTGCTCAAGGGGATCCTTTACGACGACGACGCGCTGATGGAGTCGTGGGAGCTCGTCGCGGATCTCGACCTCGCCGAGCGCAAGGCGCTGTGGATCGAGGCCGCGACCGCGGGGCTGCACGCCCCGCGTATCCAGGCCATCGCCCAGACCTTGATCGACCTGGCCCGCGCGTCGCTGGATCGACAGGACGTGCGCGACGCCAAGGGCCGCACCGAGTCTCGATTCCTCGATCGATTGCAAGAGCTCGTGGAGCAGGGTCGCTGCCCGGCCGACGAAGCGCTCGGCGCTCTCGGCGACACCTGTGGCCGCGATCCGGCTGCCCAGCACGCATTCGTCGGCACCTTCCATTTCGCCGGGCCGTTGTCCTGAGCCGCCGGGTGATCGCAACGCTTTCGCCGACTCGCCTCACGAGCGCGTCCATGGACTGCTACGCTGTCGCGCAATGGCTCGGTGCAACATCCGTGGCACGGTAGTCGGGATCCGACGGGCCCTCGTGGCGGGGATGGTCTCTACGGGGTGCGCGACCCCGGATCAGACCGCGACCGTCCCCGAGCACCGCACGGAGCCGCCCGTGGTGGAGCCGACCGAGCCCGCCGAGGCACAGGCCCCCGCACGACCCGCGGGACCGGTGATCACCGAAGCGGCGGCTCGTGCCCACCGCGCGGTGCAAGAGACGATGATGGGCGGCACGCTCGACGAGCATCCGCTCGTCCACCACGTTCCGATCGACGATCCGACCGGACAGGCGCTCGCACACTTTCACCGGGCACTGCAGCAGCTCGGCGCCGGCGAGGACTCCGACGGGAAGGTCCGCGTGGCCGTGTGGGGTGCGTCGAGCGTGGCCGCGGATCGATACACCGCCTATCTGCGCGGATACCTGCAACAAAGATTCGGCGACGGCGGCGTGGGGTTCGTGGCGCTGGTCCCCCTGTGGCGATGGCACCGGCACAACGAGGTGGCCGTGCGGGCCTCCAAGTCGTGGACCATCGAGCACGCACAAAAGGAGAAGACCGGGAGGCTCGACGGGTACTACGGCCTTCTGGGCGCGTCAGCCTGGGCGACGCGCAAGGCCTCGTGGGCCGAGCTTCGAGGCAGGACCGGGCACACCGATCCGAGCGGGAGCCACCTGCTCGAGCTGTGGTTTCTGCGGCAACCCGCGGGTGGGCGCTTCGACGTCGAACTCGCCGGCAAGCGGGTCGCGACCGTGCAGACGCGGGCCGATGCGCACGGCCCCGGCTACTGGACGCCCAGCGAGCCGCCGGCGGCGTTCGTCCCCTTGCGCGTGAAGGTTCGCGGCGACGGGGAGGTCCGTCTGTTCGGGGCCGTCCTCGAACGCGACGCGCCGGGCGTGGTCGTGGACGAGCTCGGCATCGGAGGCACGCGCGCGGCCAACCACCTCGGTTGGGACGAGGGAACGTGGTCCGACAATCTGCGGCGGCGGGCACCCGACCTGTGGGTGCTCGCCTACGGCGCCAACGAAGCCATCGACGAGGACGAGCCCATCGAGACCTATCGCGAGAGCCTCGAGGCGGTCATCGTTCGGCTCCGACGGCACTTGCCGGACGCGAGCTGCTTGCTCGTCGGCCCCCAGGATTTCCCCGTGCAAACCGAGGACGGGACGTGGCAGGCCCGTCCGCGGCTGGACGCGATCATCGACGCCCAACGCGACATCGCGGCAGCGCGAGGTTGCGGGTTCTTCGACACGCGAGCGTTCATGGGCGGCAAGGGATCCATGGAACAGTGGGTGGCCGCCGATCCACCGCTGGCCAAGAGCGATCACCTGCACCTGACACCGCTGGGCTACCTGCACCTCGGCAAGGTGCTGACCGACGCGCTCATGGCCGACTTCGATGCGAGCGATCGTCCGCCGGACCGGCCGGTGGCGATCGGATCCTGACCGAATACACTGCCCGCGATGATCGGGCTTCCCCAGCGTTGGAGACGCCCCGCGCTGTGGCTGGCTGGTGGTGCCTTGGCGGGCGGATTGAGCACGTGGGCGGCGGGGGATCGCATCGGTCGGCTGGGCGAGCGCATGGCGAGCAAGGTCGACCGGACCTGGGATCGCCTCTTCGGAGAGCGGCAACCACCCGAGGCCGAGTGGCAGGCCCCGGGTTGGGAGCTGCTTCCGCACGCGGACGGCTTCGATTTTCCGGTCCGCATCGTGCTGCACCCGCGTCCACCGACGGCGCAGGACGACCCCTTCTATTTCGTCGCGGAGCTGCCGGGGAGCATCGAGATGGTCACCCTGGACGGAACGCGGCACACGGTGGTCGAAGGCCTGCTCGACTTCGAGTGGAAGCCGGTCGACGAGCTCGGGCTGATGGGTCTGGAGATCGATCCGAGCGGCGAACGGCTCTATGCCACCCTCACCTACTGGGACGACGACGAGGGCGTCTATCGGAACAAGGTGGAGGTGCTGGAGCTGGAGGACGAACCGCCCCGCGTCACCCGTCGCACGGTGCTGCTCGACATGAAGGACGAGCCCACCGTCGCCAGCTATTGCGTGCAGTTCGTCTCGCTGGGACCGGATGGTCGGCTGTACGTGGGCGTGGGCGCGGGCGGCAACAAGACCGACGCGCAGGACCTCGACAAGTTCGCGGGGAAGATCCTCCGGATGACACCGGGGGGTGAAGCTCTCGCCGACAATCCCTTCTACGATCCCCAAGCGCCGAGCTCGCCGCGCAGCTACGTCTGGGCCTATGGTCTGCGCAACCCCTTCGACATCACCTGGGACCCTCGCACGAAGGTCGGGCTGGTGGCGGAGGTCGGCCCGGGAATCGATCGCCTGTTTCGCCTGGAGCGGGGCGTGAACTACTGCTTCGGCGACGGCGAGGGCGAGAGTCGAATGCGGGCCAACGCCCTGTACACCTGGGGACCCGGGGGGCACTTCGCGCCCACCGGGATCGCGTTCGCGCCGGCGAGCCTGTTCGGCGAGGGCGAGGGCGCGTACCTCTACTTGGGCCTGTTCGGTCCCGTGTACATGCCGGGACCGAACGACGGCAAGCAGATCCTCCGCTTCGCGTTCGACGACCGGGGGTGGCTGGCCAGCGGTCCGAAGGTGATCGCGCGCTATGGGGGCAAGTACTTCTCGAGCGTGACGGACGTGGTCGCGGCCCACGACGCGGTGTACTTCGCCGACCTCTACGGTCCCGGCGATCCACCCCATGGGGGCAAGGGCATCGTGTACCGGATGGTCCGAACCGCCGATGCCGACAACCCCGAAGTCCTCGGCGACGGGCTCGAAGGAGCGGAACGCGGCGAGCAGCTCTTCGCCAGCGTCGGTTGTGGGGCCTGCCACGACCTCGACGAGGCGTCGAGCGGCAAGGAGGGTCCGCCGCTGGGTGGGCTGGCCGCACGCCTCGAAAAGCGCCTGGGAAGCGAGGCCTACGAGCGCGAGCTGCGGGCGTATGCGTCGCGCGAGGGTGGTTTTTTCCGGCGCAACCGCCCGGCCTATCAGGCGCTCCTCGACAGCGCCCCCGACGCGCGTCCCCGCATCTGGTTTCGCCACCACCTGCGCGACCCCAGGTTCGATCACCCCAAGAGCAAGATGCCCGCGTACGCCCATCTTCCCCCCGAAGACATCGAGGCCCTCGCCGACTTCCTGCTCGGCGCCCCCTGAACCCAGCGCGTATCGGCCCCCACTCGCGACACTCGACGTCGGGTCCGGACCGCTGGATGCACGGCGCCCGCACCTTCTTCACGGACGTTCACCGACCGGCGAAGGCGTCTTCGGGCGAGCGCTCCCGAGATGGCACCGGGCCTTTGCGGCGGTTCCACGTCGGACCCCGTCGCAGGGCACCGCGCGTCGTGGGCAGAACGAGGGCCGACCTCGAGGCGGATGGGTCCGACGTCGGGCACGAAAGCGCCGAGGAGTGACGCGCGTCGCAAGGGCGCGGAGATCCGCGTTCGTGACGGGAGCCCACCAACGGCATTCGGGGCCGGATGTGCCGGGGAGCCGGGCGGGGGTATGATGGCGAAGCGATGGACAGTGCGCGGACGCTGCGGAGCGAGGACCTGGCGGGGCCGCGGCCGATCTATTGCGTCTGGGAGATCACGCTGCGTTGCGACCACGCGTGCGCGCACTGTGGGTCGCGGGCGGGACCGGCGGCGCGGGAGGACGAGCTGTCGACCGAGGAGCTCCTGGAGGTCGCCGACGCGCTCGTGCGCCTCGGAACGCGCGAGGTCACCCTCATCGGCGGTGAGGCGTACCTGCGCAGCGACGTCTACCGACTGACCGAGCACCTCGCCCGGCAGGGCGTGCGCGTGACGATGCAGACCGGAGGCCGGGGGCTCACGCCCACCCGGTGCCGTCGCCTGCGCGACGCGGGGCTGGCCGCGATCGGCGTGTCGGTGGACGGACCCGCGGAGATCCACGACCGGCTGCGCGCCAGCCCGGGCAGCCACGCGGCCGCCCTGGAAGCGCTGCACAACGCGCGAGACGCCGGGTTCATCACCACCTCGAACTCGCAGATCAACCAGCTCAATCGGCTGCACCTCGAGGAGACCGCGGCCGCCCTCCGCGACGCCGGCGTGCGGGTGTGGCGAGCGCAGCTCACCGCGCCCATGGGCCGCGCGGCGGATCGGCCCGACTGGATCCTGCAGCCCTGGATGATCCTGCAGGTGATCGACACCCTCGCGAAGATCAAGATCGAGGCGGCCGAGCGGGCCAGGCAGGAGGGCGTGCCGCTCGAGCGGGCGTTCACCGTCGCGCTCGGCAACAACGTGGGCTACTTCGGCCCCCACGAGCAGCTCCTTCGCTCGCGTCCGGGCCACCCGGAGCGGTACTGGGAAGGGTGTCAGGCCGGGACGTACGTGATGGGCATCGAGTCGGACGGCACGGTCAAGGGCTGCCCTTCGCTGCCCACGGCGCCATACGTGGGCGGCAACGTCCGCGACCTGTCGCTGGAGACGCTGTGGGCCGAGGCCGAGCCGATCGGCTTCACCCGCCATCGCTCGCTCGACGAGCTGTGGGGCTTCTGCAAGACCTGCTACTACGCCGAGATCTGCCGCGGGGGCTGCTCCTTCACCGCCCACAGCACGCTCGGTCGCCGCGGCAACAACCCGTTTTGCTGGCACCGCGCCAACGAGCTCCGCAAGCGTGGGCGCCGAGAGGTGCTCCGCCACAAGGTGCGTGCCCCCGGCACGCCCTACGACTTCGGCGCCTTCGAGCTCGACGAAGAACCCTGGCAGGACGACGAGACACCGGCACGCCCCATCCGGGCTCTCCCCATCGTGTAGGAACCGCGGCGGGGGCCGAACCTGGAACCGGAACCGGAGACCGGAACCGCAGCCCGAACTCGAGACCGGGACCCGAGACCCGCAGCCGGAGCTGAAAACGAAGCCCGGAACCGCAGCCCGAAACTCGAGACCGGAACCCCGCAGCCGGAGTCGGAAACGGAGCCCGGAACCGCAGCCCGAAGCTCGAGACCAGAACCCCGCAGCCGGAGTCGGAAACGGAGCCCGGAACCGCAGCCCAAAACTCGAGACCGGAACCCCGCAGCCGGAGCTGAAAACGAGCCCGGAACCGCAGCCCAAAACTCGAGACCGGAACCCCGCAGCCGGAGCTGAAAACGGAGACCGGAACCGCAGCGGGGGCCGGACCTGGACACCGGAGACCGGAGCCAGAGCCGGACGCGGAACGTGGGAGCGGAACCTGGAAGCGGAGACCGGAACCGGACGCGCAGATCCAAGCCGGAGGCCAACGCGCGTGACCGATGCTCAGCCTTCGGGTGGAGGCAGGACGTCGCACGAGAAGGTGATCAGCTCGAGCGCTTCTTGGAGGGCCTGGGTGAGATCGCCTTCGCAGATGTCGCCCATCAGGCCGTTGGGGGCGAGGTTGGTGAACTGGTGCAGGCGGGGGGCGGCCGTCGCGTCGCCGAAGGCCGAGGTGCACCCCTGGTTCTCGCGACCGGCGATGGTCACGATCACGTAGCGCTCCTCGCCCCCGGTGAAGGCATCGAGGGCGGCCTTGGCCCCGGCAGGCGAGATCACGGACTGGTCGTCCTCGTCCGTCAGGGTGACGACGACCAGGAGCGACTCGTCACCCCGATAGAAGCCTTCGTTGACCTGACCGGGCGCGTGCTTTTGGATGAAGGCCTCAATCGAATCCAACGGCCGCTCCTTGCCCAGGTCCGTGCACGAGTTGGTGCACGCCCTCGGATTGTCGGCCAGGCAGGAGAAGTTCTGGGCGATGCCGGGGGTCGGGCCGTCGAGCCAGCGCATCCCGTTGGTTCCGCAGTCGTCCTGCCCCGCGAATCCGCCGTGATTGACGAGCGCGCCGTCGAGCCCCGTCGTCGAGCCGTCGGAGGTGTGGCTGGAGTTGGTCACGCCCAGGCGATACCCGAGCGCGCCCTTGCTCGGATCGGCGACGTAGTCGTCGAGCACCTGCACGAAGTTGGGGAAGTTCGCGTTGAGGTTCGCCTTCTCCTCGGACATCGAGCCCGAGATGTCCACCACGAAGAGCATGTCGAGGTACTTGCAGCCCTCGCCCGACCCACCCCCGTCGTCGCCGACCATGGTGTCGGTGCCGTCCCCGATGTCGAACTTGAAGTCCTCGGTGTCGAAGGGGTCGTCGCCGTCGGGGCCCGACGGATTGCCGCCGTCGCCGTCGTCGGCGCTCCCCGAGCCCGGGCCACCGGTCTGCCCCGCGCTCGCCGACGCGCTCACGCTGGCGGTCGCCCCCGCGGAGTCGGTCGCGCCTCCGTCTCCGAACAGGTCCTGGCGTTCGCTCGGTGCGCACGCCCCCAGGCCCAGCGCCAACGAGCACGTGATGATGGAAGCTTCGGTCGACTTGCTCATGCCCCCTGCCCTGCGTGGCGTCCACTCGAGGCGTGTACGGACGTGACGTACATCCGTCGTTTCGTGGGCGCTCTCGGGGGATCTTGGCCGCAACTCCCCGAGATTGTTTCGGCATCGCGGTCGCACAGGCCCGAAAATGAGCCCGCGTCGCGCTGGGTCGCGGACCGACGCCGCGTCGTGTCATGCGGCCAACGGCGGATACATCAGGATATGCGAGCCCGTTACGAGCGACAGGTATCCGCGCCGATTCCCCGGAGCGTCGATCGGCTCCAGGGTGCGGGCGTCGACGCGTGCGGCACGCGGCGGGGTCCCGAAGTTGATCACGAACTCGTCTCCATCCAGCGACAGCGCGATCCCACGGGGGTTCGGAACGCGAAGCTTTCTGACCATTCGCCCGCTGTCGAGGTCCCAAAAGGTCACGAGATGCGCGAGCGGGGTCGTCGCGCCCACGACGCGGGTCGGCTCGTGGACCGCGACGCTGAGCGTCTCGCCCACCATCGCTGACGTAATCTCTCGCGGCTCGGTGACCGTACGGAAGGGACCTCCCCGGGGACGGAGGCTCACGCCTCCTTTCGACTGGTTGGGGTCGAGCCCGGCGCGTGGGGCCGACACGACCGCGAGGTCCCCCGCCGAGGTCATCGCCAGGTGACCTGCGTTGATCGTCGCGTCGGGGATCTCGGCGCGCTCGCGCAATCGTTGATCGCGAACGTCCACCCACGCGACGTTGGGAGGATCGGGCTGGCCGACCTTGCTCCCTCCGTTGGCGATCACCAGCACGTCGCCACCCTCGCACAGCATGCAGTCGTGCGGGGCCTGTCCGTAGCTGGGGAAGTCGCCCAGCAACCTGTAGTCCCGAGCATCGCGCACGGCGATGTAGCCCTTGTACTGATCCCCCACGTCGGTCTCGGTGCAGTACAGCAGCGTCCCGTCCGCCGAGAATACCCCGTGCCCGTAGAACTCGCGCCCCGAACCCGCCTCGATGACCGCGACCACCTCGCCCGCCTCGATGTCCACCACGCAACACCCCGGACCGTGCTTTTCGAACAGCACGAGCAGCTTCGGGTCGTGGGGGCTGGGGGTCACGCCGTGCGCGAGGAAGGAGAGCTGGATCGAGCGCGCTTCCTTCTCCTCGGGTCGAAAGTCGAGAAGCCCGAGGTAGTAATCCATCTCGCCGGTCTTGGTGCTGCGTCGGGCTCCACCGCCGATCAGCACGCCGACGCCTGCGCCCGTGACGTCGTTCGTCTCGGTCATCGTCACACCCTCCGATCCCATCGGCTCTGCTCGCGCCACGGTCATCGTAGCAGGGCTGCCGCGGGCGCGCTCGGGCTCGCCGACCCGTCGACGTCTCGGTCGTCTACTCGGCCGCCCCGGCGGCCGAATGCTCCGCGAGGTCGGGTCGATGCAGGCGAAGGACGGCGCCGTGGTCGGGGGGTGGACCCTCGCGCGACCGCGGTGGGGCCTCCATCGCCTGCGCGGGTGGCCGCGTTCGTCGACGACCCAGCGGTAGCACCGAGGGACGCTCCACCTCCTCGTCGGCGAGCTCGTCGAGCAACGCCTGCAAGCTCGCGCGCACGCACCGGTCGTACTCCCGCACCAGGGCTTCGCGGGGCTCCTTGCCCTGCGGGTGGGGCTCGGGAAACGGCACTGGCGTTCCGAATCGGTAGCGCAGCGGCGTGGGCAAGGGCAGGTGCGGCCACGGTCCGATCCCCAGACCCCACGGCAAAGAGAGATGGATGGGGAAGACGTCGATGCGGAAGAGGTCGTGCAGGCGCAACCGCTTGGCGATGCGCCGCCCGTCCGTCAGCACCACCAGCGTGTCGTGGGGACCGGCATGGGCGACGGGCACCACGGGAACGCCGGCCTGCAGCGCGACGCGAGCGTAGCCCGTGTGCCCCGCGAATCGGACGCGGAAGCGTTCGCGATACGGGCGCCACGTGTCCCGGTCACCGCCGGGCATCACTGCGATGTCGCGACGCCATCGCCCCAGCACCTCGTGGGCCAGTCCTCGAGACGCCCGCAGCACACCGACCTTGTGGAAGAAGGGACCCGTCAGGCGCGTCGCCAGCAAGATCTCGTGTGCGAGGAAATGCAGCGGCCGATCGTGCCCGAAGTGCCGATACCACGCGAAGGCCATTCCCAGGCAATCGAGCACCGTGCTGCCGCCGGAGTGGTTCGACGCGAACATGACCGGCTCGGAAGGCACGCACTCGAGCCCCACCGCCCGCACGGGAAAGTATCCGTCGGGCCCCAAAAAGCGCTCGAGCCAGCCCGATGCCCGCTTCACGCTCTCGGGGTCGTACCCCTCGGGGCTGGCTCCCCATCGTGGATCTCGCGTCCCGTGGAGCCAGCGCCACGACCGCGAACGCCCTGCCGGCTTCGAGCTCATTCCAGCCAAGAGCACAGGGTAGTCGCTGCTGTACCGCGATGCTCGGGTGCGAACGAAGAACGACGACAGCGCGCGGCGCGAGCGAAGTCCACGAGTCCGGCCGCGCACGTCGCGTCGCGCATCGTTTCGGCTCCATGACCGTTGTCGAGATCCGCGACGGCGATTCTCAAGCCGACGCGCGCGCCGCCTCCACGGGGCGCAAACGGCTGCGCCAGCGGTCGGTGACGATCTCGGTCGCGAAATCCTCGAGCAGGTGCGCGACCTGGTCGGGGCGGTCGAGAAAAGGCGCGTGCCCGAACGAGGCGGGCGCCTCGTGCCGCGTGTGCCCGGGGAGATGGCGACGAAAGAAGGCCAGATGCGAGGGCGGCAAGAGCTGCTCTTGCGCTCCCCACACCAGCATGAGCGGCATCGACAACCGCGAGAGTTCGACCGGCGAGAGCAGGTCGCTGGGTCGCGTGTCGGCGAGGAGCCGCCGAACGCCGGGGCGGCTCAGACGAGCACGCGCCGCCCAGGCGATCATCCCCAGGGGCCAACGTGCCCCCGGCAGCACCCGCCGCAGGAACGCCGTCGCCGCCTGCAGGTCGTCCACGCGCAAGAGATCGAGCAGCGCTCGCAGCTCCATCGCGTCGGTCCACGCTCCGGCGGGCGAGACCAGACAAAGGCCCGCCACGCGAGAGGATCGCGCGAGCGCATAGCGGATCGCGACCAGGCCTCCGAGGGAATTTCCGAACACGATCGCGGGGCGATCGACGACTCGATCGAGCGCATCGATGAGCGCTTCGACCACCGTCGAGGGGGTCCCCTCGAACGTCGACGGGCTCAGCCCGTGCCCGGGGAGGTCGGGCGCGACGATCCGCTCCGACCAACGGCGCAGCCGACGGACCAGCGGGTCGTAGTCCGCCGCCGAGGCGCTCAGACCGTGCAGGAGCACGACGGGAGGCATCGAGCCGCGTCCCGGAACGTCGAGCACGTGCACCGAGCCCGAGGCCGTGGAGATCCGAAGGCTGCGGGCTCCCTGGAGGCGAAGCGCGAGCACCCGGGCTCGATCCGCGGCAGCGACGACTGCGTCGGCCGCGATCAGGCTCCAAGAGCTCCGCACGAGGTCGGCCTTCATCGGCTCGTGAGCACGCTAGCGTGGAATCGTCGGCTCGCGTGCGACCCCGATCACACCGGGGCCTCCGAGCCCGCAAAATTGCTCACGCACGTGGCAGGCTCGGCGGGTCAAGCGCCGGCGGGCTCGCGGGCGAGCCGTTCGCGGTCACAAAGACGGGAGTGGTCGCGGCCGACCGCGCGGAAACGCGGCCTCGAGCGCGGCGATCTGTCGAGGCGACAGCGCAAGGTCGCGGGCCGCAGCGTTCTCTTCGGCGTGCCGGGGATCCGAAGCCTTGGGGATGGCGAAGGTGCCCTCGTGGCGGACGAGCCAGGCCAGCACGACCTGGTGTGGCGTGGCGCCGGTCTGACCTGCGATCTCCGCGAGGACGCGCCCGCCTCGCGATCGGGGCCCGGGGAAGTCGCCGCTGCCGAAGGGGCTGTAGGCCACGACGGCGACGCCATGGGCCTGGCACCACGGGAGCACGCGGTGCTCGATCGCTCGTTCGCGCGCGTGATACAGCACCTGATTGCACGCGATCTTGCCGGGCCCCGCGATGGCGAGGGCCGCCTCGAGGTCGGCGACGTCGAAGTTGCTCACGCCCCAGCGAGCCACCAGCCCGCGAGCGACCAGGGTCTCGAACGCCTCGATGGTCTCCTCCAGCGGATGGTCCCCGGTCCAGTGCAGGAGGTAGCCCTCCAGCCGATCCGTCTTCAGGCGTCGCAAGCTCCGCTCGCAAGCCTCGATGGTGCCCCTGCGCGAGGCGTGGTGCGGGAGGACCTTCGAGACCAGGAACACCTCGTCGCGGCGTCCGGCGATCGCCTCCCCGACCAGCCTCTCCACCTCGCCGTCCCCGTACAGCTCGGCGGTGTCGACGTGGGTCGCACCCGCATCGAGGCCCGCACGCAGCGCCGCGATGGCGGAGCGACGATCGTCGAGCTCCATGTTCCAGGTCCCCTGCCCCACCACGGGAACCATCGGCCCACCTTCGCCGAACGGACGCATCACGCCCACCTTACTGCACGTCGCCGCGTTGCAGCGGCAGCGTCGGACGATCGCGTCTAGCAAAACCGATCGGCCGGCGGGAAACCGGCTCGCGCACGCGACGGGCGAGCCGGATCCACCCTGGCGACGGCGTGACGCATCGTGTAGCGTACGCGCCGATGCGACGATCCCACCTCGGCTCGGTCTTGGTCTCGTTCATCGCGGTCGCGGCCGCCAGTGGATGCCGCGAGGAGAAGGCGTCTCCACCCCCCGAGCGCAAGGCCCAGGCCCAGCCCGCCAAGCCGGCGGCCGGCGAGGCCGCGGGGGACGACGCGGTGCCGACCGCGGCGTGGTCGTGGGAGATCCCCAAGGGGCTGGGCGAGCCCCCGACCGTGCCCGACGCGAACCCGATGTCGCGAACGAAGGTCGCACTCGGTCACAAGCTCTTCATGGACAAGCGACTGAGCGTCGACGGCTCGCGGAGCTGCTACAGCTGCCATCAAAACCACCTCGGCAACGCGGATGGGCGGCCCAAGGCGCTGGGCCCCGGCAACAAGGATCTCCCGCGCAACAGCCCCACCATCTGGAACGTCGCCTACCAACCGGTGCTGTACTGGGACGGGCGGGCCGCCGACCTGGAAGCGCAGGCCATCGGCGCGCTCAAGGGCGGCAACATGGGCCTGGGCGATGGCCTGGAGGCCAAGGCCAAGGAAATCGGTGAGCTGCCCGAGTACAAGCCGCTGTTCGCCGAGGCCTTCGGGCTGGACGAAGGGACCCCCGTCACCCCCGAACACATCGCACAGGCGCTGTCCGCCTACGAACGTACCCTCTTGTGCGGAGACACGGCCTACGACCGACAGGACATGAGCGAGGCCGCCGAGCGCGGGATGGCGGTGTTCATGCAAAAAGGGGCCTGCGTCACCTGTCACAATGGTCCGAACTTCAGCGACGGGCTGTTTCACCGCACCGGCATCGGCGTGGATCCGAAGGATCCCGACGGGGACCTCGGACGGGGCGCGGTCACGAAGTCCGAGGAGGACAACTACAAGTTTCGCACGCCGACCCTGCGCAACGTGGCCAAGACGGCGCCCTACTTCCACGACGGTAGCGTCGCGACCCTCGAAGAGGCGGTGCGCTTGATGGCCGCGGGTGGAAAGCCGGACATCGTGGCCGTCGACAGCCAGCTCGTCGATCGCAAGCTCACCGACGACGAGATCGCCGACGTGGTCGCGTTCCTCGAGACCCTGTCGTGCTCCGGCGAGCTGGAGGTCATCGGCGACCAGACGGTCGAGGGCATCCCGGGGCCGGTGGCCGAGGGTGGCGAGGCGGCCGCGGACAAGGCGGGCTGAACTCGCCGAGGCCGCACCCGACGTCGCCGTTCAGAGGCTGGAGTCGTCCCCGGTCTGCGCGCTCTCGAGGGCCTGCTTCCATTCGGGCGAACGCTCGCTCGGTGCGGCCGCGAGCGGCTCGGCTCCCCCGTCGAGCGCATCGTCGTCGTCGTCCTCGACGAGTTCGAGGTCGTCCTCGTCGAGCAGCTCGAGCTCGTCGATCTCCTCGACGTCGTCGTCCGACGCCGAGATCACTTCGATGCGCGGCTCGGCGGTCGGTAGGGGGGGCAACGGCTGCGCGCGCGGCCGCTCGGCGGTCGCGGGCGGAGGCGGCTCGCCGGCCGGCGCTGCTTCGAGGGACGCGCTCGGTCCGAGGTCCGCGGCGACGTCGAGGCCAGGATCCGACACGGGGTCCACCGCGTCGGGCTCGCGCGCGGACGCGGCCATGGCGAGCTCGGGCTCGACGGACCCGACGGGCTCGACCGCGCGCGGCTCGGGCCGTTCGGCCACCTCCGCGGTCGCGTGGTGCGGGGTTCCGTTGGACGCACCAGGGGTGCCGCCCACGAGCAAAGGTCCGAGCTCGGGGTCGTTCTCCAGGCCCGAAGCCAGGGCTTCGGCACGCCGATGGGCCCAGGCGACGAGCGCATCGACGTCATCACCCAGCCCCTCGCGCTCGAGCAGCTCCTCGAGGGTCACCGGCGGGACTGTATCACGAGGACCCGAGCATCTGGGCCAGGGCCCCGGACGCGGCGCCCAGCGCCGAATCGAGCCCTTCGAGCTTGGGGCCGCCCGCCTGCGCGAGGTCGGGTCGGCCGCCGCCGCGGCCGTCCACGTAGGCCGCGAGCTGACCGACGAGCTTGCCCGCGTGGACGCGGCCCTCGAGATCCTTGGTGACGGCGACCAGCAGCGTGGCCTTGCCGTCGGTCTCGGCCGCGAGCACCACCACGCCCGAGCGGATCTTGTCGCGCAACGCATCGGCGGCCGAGCGCAGCGCCTTGGGGTCGGCGACGGCCACGCGGCGCGTGAGCAGCTTGACGCCCTGGACCTCGACCACGTCGTCGCCTCCACCGGCTCCCCCGGTCGCGAGCTTTTGCGTGAGCCGCTCGATCTGCCGGTCCTTGGCCTTGAGGTCCGCCTGCAGCTTGGCGATCCGCTCGACGAGGTCACCGGCGCTCGGCGCGTGCACCAGCGCCATCGCCTCGTGGGCCACTTCGACCAGGTTCTGAAGGTGCGCGAGGGCCCCCAGGCCGGTCACCGCCTCGATGCGCCGCACCCCCTGCGCGATGCCCCCTTCGGAAAGGATCGCGAACAGGCCGATGTCTCCGGCGCGCGCCACGTGCGTGCCGCCGCACAGCTCGACGGACTCGCCGGCGATGCGAACCACGCGGACCGTCTCGCCGTACTTGGCATCGAACAGCCCGATGGCGCCCGCGGCCTTGGCCTTCTCGGGCGACATGAGCTCGGTCTGCGTGGCCTCGTTGCGCAAGATCATGGTGTTGACCAGCGTCTCGACCGCGCGACGCTGCGCCGCCGTCATGGGGGCACCGTGGCTGAAGTCGAAGCGCAGGCGATCGGGGGCGACCAGTGAGCCCTTTTGCAGCACGTGCTCGCCGAGGACCGTGCGCAGCGCGAGGTGCAGGAGGTGGGTGGCGCTGTGGTTGCGACGGATGGCGTCGCGGCGCTCGACGTCGACCTGCACGAGCACCTTTTGTCCCACCGCCAAGCTCCCTTCCAGCACCTTGCCCCGATGCACGTGAAGGGTGCCGACGGGCTTGTAGCAGTCCCCGATTGCGACGCGTACGGCACTGCCGATCAGCTCGCCACTGTCGCCGACCTGTCCGCCGCTCTCGGCGTACATCGGGGTGCGGTCGAGCACGACCTCCACGTCGGTCCCGGGTCCGGCGAGATCACGGCGCTGGCCGTCGACGATGATGGCCCGAACCGTGCCTTCGACGGCGACGGTGGTGTACCCGAGGAACTCCGAGTCGCCGACGTCGGCGTGAACCTGGAAGTACACGTCGGCGATCGCCTTGTCGTGCCCCAGCGCGGCACCCCGCCCGCCGGTCGTGCCCTGGCGGCGGCGCAGCGCCTCCTCCGCCTCCCCCTCGTCGAGGGTGAAGCCGTGCTCGGCGACGATGACCGCCGTCAGGTCGAGCGGAAAGCCGTAGGTGTCGTAGAGGTCGGCGGCCACATCGGGGCTGAATGCGCGGTCGCCCGAGCCATGCTCTTCGAGAGCGAGGCGCAATCGTTTCAGCCCGCGATCGAGCGTCCGCCGGAACGTCTCCTCTTCGGTCTGGACCACCTCCTCGATGGTCGCCGCGCGCTCGCGGAGCACCGGGTACACGTCGCCGAACAGCTCGACCACGCGCCGGCACACCTCGTGGAAGAACGGGCGATCGAGGCCCACGTCACGCCCGTGCCGGATCGCGCGACGCATGATTCGGCGCAACACGTACGAACGGCCGGCCTTGTCGGGGAAGACCCCGTCGGCGATGAGGAACGCAGTGGCGCGGGCGTGATCGGCGATCACCCGGTAGGGCGCCTCGCTCTTCACCGGTTTGCCCACCACGCCGGCGAGCCGCTTGGCCTCGTAGACCAGCGGCGCGAGGAGGTCGGTCTCGTAGTTGCTGCTGTAGCCGCCCACGGCCGCGGCGACGCGCTCGAGCCCCGAGCCCGTGTCGATGCTCGGCTTGGGCAGCATGGTCATGCTGCCGTCCTCGTGCTTTTCGTACTACATGAACACGAGGTTCCAAAGCTCGACGTAGAGATCCTCTTCATAGGAGGGGCCGCGGCCGCTCTCCATCGCATGCCCGGGAGCGCGCTCGCCCGCATAGATGTGGATCTCCGAGCACGGGCCGCACGGACCGGTGTTGCCCATGGCCCAAAAGTTGTCTTTGGCCGAGCACCGATAGATCCGCTCGCGCGGGAGGATCTCCGCCCACAGCGCGTAGGCCTCGTCGTCGGCGGGCGCGTTCTCGCCCTGGCCGTCGTAGACGCTGGCCACCAGTCGCTCGCTGGGCAGCCCGAGCTCGCCCGTCAGGAACTCCCAGGCCCACGCGATCGCCTCGGCCTTGAAGTAGTCGCCGAACGAGAAGTTGCCCAGCATCTCGAACAGCGTGTGGTGGCGCGGCGTGAACCCGACGTTGTCGAGGTCGTTGTGCTTGCCGCCCGCCCGGAGGCAGCGCTGCACGGAGACGGCGCGGGTGTAGGGCCGCTCCTCGCGTCCGGTGAACGTGTCCTTGAACTGGTTCATCCCCGCGTTCACGAACAAAAGCGTGGGGTCGTTCTGCGGGACCAGCGACGAGCTCGGGACGCGGGTGTGGCCTCGGGCGACGAAGAAGTCGACGAACCGCTGCCGAATCTCGGCGGCGGACGGCGCGTCCGTGGATCCTCGACGGGAGGACGAATGATCAGCCATAACTCGTATCGATTTGCATGCCGGAGTCGGCGTTGCCACCGCTCATGACCCCGCGGAAGTACAGGGCGAAATCGTCGGGGTTGGTGGCGGCGGCCAGCGCGACCTCGTAGGTCACCAGCTTGCGCTGCACCAGCTCGGTCAGCGACTGGTCGAACGAGATCATGCCGTAGGGGTGCGCCCCTTCCCTGATGGCGTCGACGATTTCGTGGGTACGCGACGGATCGGCGATCATGTCGCGCACGCGTGGCGTGTTGATGAGCACCTCCACCGCCGGGATCATGCCCCGCCCGTCGGCGCGCGGCAGGAGCCTCTGCGAGACGATGGCGGTCAGGATCGACGCGAGCTGGAGACGGATCGCGTTTTGCTCGTGCGGCGGGAACATCTGCACGATGCGGCTGATCGTCTCCTGCGCGTCGATGGTGTGCAGGGTCGAGAACACCAGGTGACCGGTCTCTGCGGCGAGGATCGCGGTGGAGATGGTCTCGAGATCGCGCATCTCGCCGACCAGGATCACGTCGGGGTCCTGGCGCAGCGCCGACCGGAGCGCAGCCGAGAAGCTGGTGGTGTCGAACCCCAGCTCGCGCTGGTTGACCACGGACCGGTGGTCCTTGAAGACGTACTCGATCGGGTCCTCGACGGTGACGATGTGCGTGGCGCGCTCGTGGTTGATCACGTTCATCAGCGACGCCAACGTCGTCGACTTGCCCGACCCGGTGATCCCCGTGACCAGCACCAGGCCTCGGTTCTCGCGCGCGAGGTCGCGGACGCGAGTGGGAAGGTTGAGGCGCTCGAAGGGCGGAATGTCGGCGGCGATGACACGCATGACCATGCCCGTGTCCCCGCGCTGTTTGAACGCGTTGACGCGATAGCGCAGTCCGTCGGGCGTCGCGTACGCGAGATCGACCTCGTGGTCCCGTTTGAACCGCTCCAGGACGTGCTCGGGCATGATGTTCACCGCGAAGGTGTTGACCACGTCCGCGGTCATCGGCGGCACGTCCTTGAGCGTGCGGAGCGAGCCCCGGATCCGGAACACGGGCGGCAATCCGACCTTGAGGTGGACGTCCGAAGCACCGAGCTTTCGGGCCGCCTGCAGCACCCGGTCGAAGATCTCGTTCATGGGGGGACGTTAGCGGATCTGGGCGGGGCTCGCCACGCGCGCCGTGCCCTTTCGGAGCGCGCCGCCGACCGTCGGCGTTGCCCGGGAGCGGCGCGTCGGGGCACCTCGCCACGCGAGTGTCGGGCACCCCGGACGGGGATTGCGGCGTGTCCCGACAGGCCTCGCGTCGTCGATGGCCCCCGCGCGAGCCCCGAGCCCGCAGCCGCCGATCGGGCGGTCTCGGCGGCCCCGCGGGCCAGGCCTGCGCCGTGCCATTGACGCCGGCGGGGTGCAGGCGCGACCGTGGTCGAACGATGGCCGGGATCAGGGTTCCGCGTGCGCTGCTGCTGACGACGCTCCTCGCCGGCTGCCCGCCGCAGACCGGGGGTCCCTTCACCGGGGAGACGATGTCGCCCAACTCGGCGGGCAACGCCGACGGGACACCCGGGACGGGGACCGGGGGTTCGGCGACGGCGACCGGAGACACGGGCGAGTCGACCGCGCCCACGACCGACGCCGACACCGAGCCGACGCAGGGCACGACGACGGTGGAGCCGACGACGACCGATCCCGGCGAAACCTCCGATCCGACCGCGACGTCGGGCCCCAGCACCACGACCGACCCCTCCACCACCGGCGATCCGACCGATCCCACCACCACCACCGACGACCCCTCCACCACCGATCCCGGCGAGACCGGGGAGGCGACCGAAACCGGGACCACGTGACGAAGGCGTGGCCTCCGCCTTCACCTGGTAGGGTAGCGGACGTGCAACCGCCCCCGCCCGGCCCATCCTCTCTTCCGGCCCGGCTGAGCGATCCGCACGCGGCCAACCTGTCGCACATCGTTCCCGGCTCGTACGCGCTCGCGGGGGAGATCGCACAGACGGTGACCCTCACCCTCGATGCCGGCCAGGCCGTGTGGGCGTGCAAGGGATCGATTCTCGCCCACGATGCCGGCGTCCAGTGGCAGCTCAAGATTCCAGGGGCCGCCCTCTCGCGCATGCTTTCGGGCGAAGGGCTCGCGCTCACCTACATCACCGCGCGGCAACAGGGGGCACGCGTGGTGCTCACGCCCAACCAGACGGGCAAGATCGCGGTGTGGGATCTGAGCTGGGGTCCCGTCACCTGCACGGCGGGGTCCTTCCTCGCGGCCCTGGGGGACGTGCAGATCGAGGTCACCGTCGCCAAGCGGTTCGGCGCCGCGCTCTTCGGAGGCGCCGGCTTCTTGCTGCAGAAGATCTCGGGACGCGGCCTGGTGTTCATCCACGGTGCCGGCGATTTCGTCGAGCGCGACCTGGCGCCGGGGGAACCGTTGACCGTCTCCACCGGGAATCTGGCGGCGTTCGCCTCGGAGGTCGGCTACGACATCGTCGGCGTCGGAGGCTGCCTCAAGGTCCTGTTCGGCGCCGAAGGGCTCTTCATGACCCGCATGACCGGACCGGGCCGGGTCTTGATGCAGAGCATGAAGCGGCCTCGATTGTCGCGCCGCAGCGCGGTCTGAGGCCTCGCGGGCGATTCGAGGCGTCGTCGCCGGTCCGTCCCCACGCGTGGGGACGGCCCGAGATCTTCGAGGGCGGTCGACTGATGATGGGCACGGACGACTACGACACGTGGCAACAGTTCCGGCTCGCCCCGAAGACCGAGTCGGAAGCCGAATGCAACGCGGCCGCGGCTGGAATCGTTACCTTCGACAGCCAGATTCAAGGCATCGTGACCTGCGAGGACGCCGTCGCTGATGAGGATCCGTTCTTCGCCGAGGAAGAGTGGTGGTTTGACGACGAGTTTTGCCCGGGACAAGCGACCGGAGGCTTCCCGGATACCGGCACTGGTGGTATGGGTGGCTCGCAAGTCTACGGCCTAACGGACTGGCCTGACGTCATCGACTGTACCGAGGGCAGAGCGATCACGACGTGCGACGTCGACGTCGTCAACATGATCCGAAACGATATCGGGCTCTTGTGGGCCGACGACATGACGCTCGCGCAGGCACTGGATCCGAGGGGCGGTCCTCTAGGCCGCACCGGCCTCGGCCGAGGTGCAGCAGTGGTTGAAGGAGAGTCGATGATCGGCACGTGCATCGAGCGCAGGCCGATGCAGCCGCAAACGTAGGCTCACCCACCACCGAGGCATCGACGAAGCCGGTTGACCCGACCGTCCTCACGAACTGATACGATCGAGCCATGATGCGGAGTCGGAGGGGATGGTCGGCGATCGCGAGCGTGCTGCTGGGGGCATGTGGCAACTCCGGTGGAGGGGGTGACGGCTCGCTCGACGCCACCGGCAGCTCGAGCGGGATCGTCACCTTCACGACGACCGCCGACCACGACGCCGACAGTGGCCCCAAGCTCGACCTGAGCTCGCTCGACGTCGGAGGCGGCAGTGCCGACGACGGTGGAGCCGAGACCTGCAAGCTGGTCGACGTGGTCATCGCCGTGGACAACTCCGGGAGCATGCAAGAGGAAATCGAGGCGCTGCGGGGGCCCGTGTTCGATTCCTTTCCCCAGACGCTCCTCGACGTGGGCAACGGCCTCGACGACTTCCACCTGGCGGTCATCGACGCCTGCAACGACCCTCCGTACTTCCACGACTGGGGAGACGACGGCCCGTGCGACTTCCCGGGGGGCGTGAACTTCATGACCTCCACCTCGCCGACGCTGGCCGACGAGTACGCGTGCGTCACCAACCTCTCCCGGTCCGGCTACAAGGGGATGGACGACAACTGCAGTGGGAGCAACGACGACGAACAGCCGGCGAACACGGCGGCGGACGCGGTGAGCCCGCCCGCGATCACCGGACCGAACGCGCCGTTTTTGCGCGACGACGCCGTACTGTTCGTGGTGGCCATCACCGACGAGGACGAACAGCCCGTGCCCGACGCGGATCCCCAGGAGATCGCCGGCAAGCTGATCGCCACCAAGGGGAAGATCGAGAACGTCGTGTTCTTGGGCATCGGTGGTGACAGCGATTGCGACGGCCCCTACGGCGAGGCGGACGAGGCCTCGGTGCTCCGCGAGGTCACCGAGATCTTCGTCAGCCAGGGCCGGGGCGTGTGGTGGGACCTGTGCGCGGGCGACCTCGAGACCGCGTTCGCCACCGCGCTGGAGGTGGTGGACTCCGCCTGCACCGACTTCACGCCGGCAGGGTGAGTTTCCAGCGTCGAGCAACGCGGTCGACGTCGGCGGCGACGTGCGGTCGCCTCGCTGGACTTTTCCGAGCCCCTGTCAGGTCAGAGGATGCACGCGCAGCCGGTCGAGCGTCGGTTGGAGGTCCTCGAGGACCTCGACGCGCATGCCGGCGAGTTGCAGCATCATGGTGGCGACCGACACCCCCATCTTCACCACCTTGGCCTGGGGCGACAGGGCCACCACGATCCGATCGGTGATCCGACGCACACGCAGACCCCAATCGGTCATGCGCCGGCGGGTCGCGGGCGTGTACCCGTGAAGACGGCGCCAGTCGTGGAAGTACGAGACCTTTTCGTCGCCGCGCCGCCGCTGATCGAGCAAGGCCTGCCCCTCACCCGCGATGAACTCGGCCATGCTCTCGTCGGCGATCTCGATCGATCTCGCCGATCTGCGTCAGCAATCCGAGCGGCTCGACCAGCCAGATCCGAAGCCCCGAGGCCGCGTGCACCAGGTCGGGTCCTCGCCCACCGAAACTCCCCACCGTGAGGCGGTGCTCGTCTACCACCGCGAGCGGTCTACCGTTTCCGCCTGCGTGAAAGCAAGCTGTCGCCGACGGTCGCGCGATGACGGGGACGTTCGTAAGGGATCGCCTCCCCCCGGCCTGCACCCGAGAGCCTCGCGACCTCGCCCCCGCGTCGATGCTCGTGCAACGGGTGCGCGGCAGCTCGGCGGCTCGCGGATCTCCTCACTCGCACGCGAGGCCGGAGGCCGCTCGGCGGTCTCGGACGACCCGCGCTTTGCGCATGACGAGCGATGCCCGCAGGTTTGGTTCCGATGGACCGGACGGGCCTTCCACGGATCGGCGTCGTGGATCTCCGGAGCACGATCCGCCACGCGTGAAGCTCGCGTGAACCGGCCGATGGGCCGCAAGAACACCGTCCGTGACGGCTTGTCGGGGGGAAAAAAAACCACGCAACGCTTTGGAGCTCCCGGTCGACAAAGGAGGTGTGCTCGCGGACCACGATCCCAAGGGACGTGACGGTGAGGTCGGTGACGTCTCCCGAGGCTCCTCGCAGGCCCGATCGGGCCACGATGGGAGCGACGTGGAGGCGGGGCGCACGATCTCGTTCGGAGCGAACGCCATCAATCGCTTACGCTCCACCGAGGTCGGAGCGAGGGCGTCCGTGAGCAACGCGATGCGTCGAGGCGGATACGAGCTCATCGAGCTCATCGGCAAGGGTGGCATGGCCCAGGTCTGGCGTGCGCGTCACGACGGACCGGGTGGTGCGACCAAGGGCGTCGCCGTCAAGCTCATGCTCCCGCACCTGACCAGCGATCCCGCGTACCGAGAGATGTTCCTTCGCGAGGCACGACTCGCGATGCAGCTCAACTCTCCGAACATCGTGCAGGTGTTCGCGGCAGGCGAGGAAGACGGCGAGCTGTACCTGGTGATGGAGTGGGTGCAGGGCCAGAACCTCAGCACCATCATGCGGATGCTGTGGAGCCGCGGCGAGCCGTTCCCGCTGGACCTCGCGGCGTACGTCATCGGCGAGTTGCTCAGCGCGCTCGACCACGCCCACCACGTCTACGCCGAGGGGCAGGCGACCGGGATCATCCACCGCGACGTGACGCCGCAGAACGTGCTGGTCAGCAAGGAAGGCGCGGTCAAGCTCACCGACTTCGGCGTTGCTCGTGCGTCCGGCGACATGAGCACCACGGGTGCCAAGGGCAAGCTCCGCTACATGGCGCGCGAGCACCTGATGGGCAAGCCTTCCCAAGCGTCGGACCTCTTCGGGGTGGGTGCGATCTTCTACGAGCTGCTGGCGGGGCACCGCTTCCGACATCAGGCCGAGGACGAGGCGCAGCTCTATCGCTTCATCATGGAGGAGACGTCGGTGGTGCCCCCGGTGCCCTTGCCCGAGCCGCTGGCCTTCTTGCTGCAAGGTCTGCTCGATCCGAAGACGGAACGACGGATCCAGAGCGCCGAGCGGGCGCTGGAGCTCCTCGAGCGGTGGCCTGGATACCGACCGGGCCGGACCGGGCTCAAGAAGCTCTACGAGTCGTTGTTCGGTCCTCAATCGACGCGCACGGGGTTCACCCGGATGATCCCCGCCGAGGCGATCGAAGAGCTCGCAGCCCAGGCCCAGGCGCACGCGGCCGCCCAGGCTGCGGTTCCCATCGTCCCCACCGTCCCGCTGGGTGACGACGTGCCGCAGCCACGCACGGCAACCGCTGCGCTGTGGGAGCCGAGCCCGCCGTCGTCGGGCGCGACGGGGACCGCCCACCTGCAGACGCCCGAGGAGATCCCCACTCGAACCGCGTCACCCTCGTCGTCGCAGAGCATCCCGATGTCGGCCGCCACGCTGGCCGAGCCCGTGTCCGAGCCCAGGAAGGTCCAGTGGTGGTGGCTGGCGGCCCTGCCTGCACTCGCGATCGCCGGCTTCGTGATCGCGATGCCT
>CAZYSW010000016.1:0-25877 GCA_964650105.1 uncultured Nannocystaceae bacterium | reverse complement strand
CTCCTCAGCCGCGCCTGAGACCACCGGTTCGACGCCACGCACTCGCGTGGTCGAACGGACGTGAACACGGGCATCGACGCGCGGATGGCGGCTTCCTGCCTTGATTGGATCCAGCGGGGTACGTATCCTCCGAGACCCGCACTGCGACCGAGCGTCCGCATGTACGAGCTCGACCCAAAGGGGAAGCGGGGAGCGCTGTGGTCCACGGGCATCGCCCTCGTGATGGCGCTCTCGGCGGGGTGTGCTCCACCCAAGAAGGACCTGAGCACCAAGGTGATCGTGCTCGGGTTCGATGGCATGGATCCCGCGTTCGTCCGACGCCATCGCGACGCACTGCCGAATCTCATGCGCTTGTCGAAGCAGGGCGGCTTCGCCGACCTCCAGACCGTGATGCCGCCACAGTCTCCGGTCGCATGGTCGACGGTGATCACGGGGATGACGCCCGGCGGACACGGGATCTTCGACTTCGTACACCGGCACCCGGAGGACATTGCGCCCTACAG
The DNA here is from genome assembly GCA_964650105.1 of uncultured Nannocystaceae bacterium. GTDB lineage: Bacteria > Myxococcota_A > Polyangia > Nannocystales > Nannocystaceae > CAZYSW01. The sequence continues at coordinate 25,374 of CAZYSW010000016.1, read as the reverse complement.
CTCCATGGCGAAGGCGGTTCCCCCCGAGTACACGCTGGAGGTAGGCCCCTGGGTCATTCCACTGTCGAGCGGCGAAACCATCTCACTGCGAAAGGGACGGGCGTTCTGGGAGATCTTGGCAGATCACGACGTTCCCTCGTGGATGCTCAAGATGCCCACCGACTTTCCGCCCCTGCCCGCCGCGGAAGGGGCTCTGTCGGGTATGGGCACCCCCGACATGCTCGGGACCTTCGGGACCTTTCAGTTCTTCACCGAAGATCCCTCCGAGTTCTCCCTCGGTGAGGTCTCCGGCGGCGAGATCCACCGCGTCGCGGTGGTCGACAACCATCTCGAAGCGGCCATTCTCGGTCCGGTGAACACGTTTCTCGAGGGCGAGCCGCGCACCCGCGCCCCGTTCAAGGTCGACGTGGACCGCGTTCACGGGACCGCGCGCATCGAGATCGGCGCCGAAACGCTCGTCTTGAACGAGGGCGAGTGGTCCGGGTGGATCCACCTCCAGTTCGATCTGCTACCCGCCATCACCGCCTCGGGGATGGTGCGGCTGTTCCTCAAGCAGGTCGACCCCGACTTCAAGCTCTACGTCAGCCCGGTGAACATCGATCCCACCTCACCGGAGGTCACCATCAGCGCTCCTCCCGAATACGCAGCGGAACTCGCCGCAGCCGTGGGACCGTTCTACACCCAGGGAATGGCCGAGGAGACCAAGGGACTCTCGGCACACTTGCTGAGTCGCGAAGACTTCATCGAGCAGGCCCACATCGTCTTCGACGAAGAGATCGCGCTGTATCGCCACCTCTTGGCGGGGTACGAGGGCGGGCTGCTCTTCTACTACTTCTCCACGACCGACCAGGCCGGTCACATGCTGTGGGGCGACCACGAGGCCGAGATGCTCCGCATCTACCAGAAAGCGGACGAGGTCGTGGGCCAGACCATCGACGGCATCGACGACGAAACGACGCTCATGGTCATCTCCGACCATGGATTCGCACGCTTCGATCGCGAGGTGCACCTGAACCGATGGCTCATGGAGGAGGGATTTCTGACCCTCGACGACCCGAGCAACGTCGGCGACGAGCCCGGCTTCGCACACGTCGACTGGAGCCGCACGCAGGCGTACGCAATGGGCCTGAACGCGCTCTACATCAATCGCAAGGGGCGAGAGGCGTGGGGCACCGTCGCCCCCGAAGACGTCGAGGACGTCAAGGACCGGATATCGGAGCGGCTGCTCGCCTTCACCGATCCACGCGACGGTGCGCGCGTGGTCGAGCGCGTCTACGACCCCCAGGAGCTGTTCGCGGGACAGGAGCTCGAGGCGGCCCCCGACCTCTTGGTCGGCTTCGCCCCTCCGTATCGCATGTCCAACGCCACGGGGCTCGGCGCCGTGCCTGCAGACCTGGTCGGGGACAACACCGACGAATGGATCGGCGATCATTGCATGGCCCACGACCGCGTCCCCGGTGTCCTGTTCTCCAACCGCCCGATCCTCACGGACAACCCGAGCCTCCCCGACATCCCCGTCACCGTCTTGACGGCCTTCGGAATCACTCCCCCGAGCGAGATGGTGGGAAAGAACGTGCTCGATTTCGCTCACTGAGGCGCTGCAGCGGGATGCTGCGCCGCACCAACGTCGCCGATCGCCATGTGGAAGAAGATCCTCGTCGCAGTACTCACGGCGTCCGCGATCCTGGCCGTGCTGTTCGGGAGCGGCGTCCTCTCGGTGAAGAAACGGGGGCGTGACGCCTCCGGCCGGCCGACCACCGATCCCGGGTCTGCAAAGGCCGAGGCGGCCAAGCTCGACACGCTCGCCTATGTCGGCGCCGTGCCGCAACGCCCCGAGGATCGGGGCAAGCGCGGTGTCGTCATGCACGACGCTGCACGGTCCAGTGGTGGCCTGAACCTGGTGACGCCCTGCGGGTGGGGCAGGAAAGCCCAGACGATCGGCCTGAAGAAGCCGCTTCGTGTCACGCGGCTCATGGACATGGACGGCAAGATTCTTCACCAATGGACCCACGACTATCCCGACAGCGAACCCGGGCGAGAACGGCCGTCTCGACGTGGCTGGGCGAATGCGAAGCTGGGCCCCGACGGCCATCTCCACGTCGTTCACGCCAGGACGGGCTTTCTGAAGCTCGATTGGGACAGCAATCTGCTGTGGGGACGAGACGAGTTCTACCACCACGATTTCGACTTCCTCCCCGATGGGACGGTCGTCGCGCTGGTCGAGGACATGAGAACCATCGAGTTCGACGGCGAGTCTCATGACATCCTCGACAACGGGCTCGCATTCATCAGCCCAGACGGTGAGCTTCTCCGGACGATGTGGTTCTACGACCTCTTGCGCGACGAGCAGGTTTTCATCGATGCCATGCGTGCGAAGGTGAAATCGCGCCGCCGCGATCGCGAAAGAGCGAAGGGGTCGAGCCACGATGTCGTCGACGATGCGGAGGAGATGGATGACGACGAGGAAGGGGACGAACCCGGCGAGCGGACGGTTTCGACGACTCACCATGGCCGCTTGGGGGGGATGGACATCTTCCACGCCAACACGGTCGAGGTCCTCTCGAGCGGCCTCGAGGGCACATGGGAGGAGGGTGACATCATGACCTCCTTTCGGCAGATGGACACCATCGCGGTCTTCGACGACGAAACGGGTGCACTCCGGTGGCACTGGGGCAAGGGTCGGCTCGACCGCCAACACGATCCCTCGCTTCTTCCGGATAAGACCGTCTTGATCTTCGACAACGGGATGCGGCGGAAGCGCTCTCGCCTGCTTCGGGTCGATCCCCTCGAAGGAAAGGTCGTCTGGAAATGGGATGGCCCCGAGGGCGAGCGCTTCTTCTCGTACATGCGCGGACAAGTTCAGCCGCTGGAAAGCGGGAACTTGATGGTCGTGGAGTCCGAACGCGGCAGGGTCTTCGAGCTCGACGCGCGAGGCGACATCGTCTGGGACTACTTCACGACGGATGTGTACGCCGGGCATGTGATTTCGCTGCGCGTCACACGAGTCCAAGGACCTGCTCTGGAATCCCTGGAGGCCCGTCTGCGCGAAGAAGAGAACTCACGGAACGCCGAAGCACCCTGACGGTTCGACGCGTCGGGCCCCGAGTCCGTGTCGGTCGACGCGGGTTTCCCCTCCTCGTTCGCATGGAGGGGTTGCCCGGTTGCGCTCGGGCCGTCGGTACCGGTAGTGGTGAAGTGCGATGGCGTGCGTCAGGTTCTTGCGAGGCTTTCCGAAGACACGGGAGTTTGCGGAGCTCGAGTGCTCGGAAGCCGTGGCGGCTTACTGGAACAGTGCGGTGAGCGCTTTGGGCCGTGACGCCCACCGATCGGTGCGCGCCTACTTGCGGGAGGCGCTGCTCGAGGCCTACCGCGGCGGGCCGATCGCGGTCGAGAGCCTGGCGAGCGAACGTCGCCACCGCGAGGCGCTGCACGTGCTTCTTCACGATGACCCGACCGGCTCGGGTCACATCGGTCGAGACGTCTGGCTGCTCCTCGAGGCGGCCTTCGAGGCGCTACGACGATCGCCCGACGCTTTGGCGTATCGCCGCGGCGTGCATGACCCGTCGCGGCTCCCCAACTGATCGCGCTACCCCGCGTCGCCTCACGACAAAGCCTTGCGCACCTTCGCCAGCAGCTCGTCCATCTGGAACGGCTTGGTGATGTAGAAGCGCGCGCCGAGGTTGATCCCCGCGATCATGCTCTTGGGGTCGTTCTTGGCGGTCAAGAAGATCACGGGAATGGGACGGGTCTCGTCGTGTGCCTTGATGGCCTTCACGAACGTCATGCCATCGAGCCGCGGCATCATGATGTCGGCGATGATGAGGTCGGGCTTGCTCTCCTCGAGCGCAGCCAGCCCCGCCAGACCGTCGTTGCAGCAGCTCACCCGATATCCCTTGGCCGACAAAGACTTCTCGAGCAGCGTTCGGACCGAGGCGTCGTCTTCGATGATCAGGATGGACTCGTTGGCCACGTGATTCGCCCTGGATCGCGCCGAGCCCTGAGCTCGCGTCGTGCTCAATGTGGCACGAACGCGCGTGTTCCGTCATCCCCCGCCGGGGCTGCGTGGGCCGGGGCATCGTCGGAGACGGTGTCGCGGTGAGGCACTCGCATCGTCGCCTGTCGCGTGATCCCGCCGTTGCGCCAGCGACGCAGCTCGACCTGCACGAGGCGTCCCGTGTCGGGATCGCGGCGCACGACCAGGTGGGAGCCGTCCAGCCAGCTTCCGCTGTTGGCGTACACGACATCGCCGAGGCGCTCCAGAGTGCCGCGGTGGCTGTGTCCCATCAGCACGAGCGGCACCCCCGTGACCTCGCCGACCTGGGCCGCGACTTCGAGCATGTCGCGGGCCACGTCCCGCCGGCGCCGGCCGCGACGCATGCGAATCCCGCCGCCCACCGCCAGGCAGGTCCCCACCAGCAGCCCCAACAGCACCGGAAGGTCGAACAACCGCGCTCCGGTCACGCCGACCACCAGCGAGAGCACCGCGACCAGCACGTAGTCGAGGGCGGTGATCTTGAACAGCCCGGCGACGGTCGTGGCGCTCGGAGGGGGCGCCATCTTCTCCAGTGCCGTCAGCGCGCTCATTTGCAGCCCCGCGTTCTGGGCGACACGCGCCAGCCGTTCTTCGTGATCACGGCGCCCGTGCGCATCGACTCGACCGGGACCGGCCCACAGGGCGAGAATCCGCCCCACCGTGCGCAAGTAGAGCAGGATCACGCGGATGACGAACCTCCAGCCGCGCGCGACCGCCCAGCGGACGTAGTCCATCGCCGTGAACTTGTCCGGTGCGTCGTAGTCGATCTCGGGCATCACGTTGGCGAAGCTGCGTGTCGCCACCTCCGCCACCGTCTGCACCAGCGTGCCGCCCCGCGTCGGCGACATCGAGGCCGGGGTGGCGCAGCTCGGGTCGAACTTGTGCCCGTGCTCGATCCACGCCCCTCCCTCTTCGCGCAGGAACCACCGGACGAACCGAATCTTGCCCGGCGGCAGCTCGTCGAGACGCACCATGCCCGTGCGGGTGATGCTGACCTCCTCGCCTTCGAGACCCATCGCCCCCTCGAGCCGCTCCACCAGCGCCGCGCGCACGCCCGGATACAGCAGCTCGGCGTCGTGGTTCCCGGTGACGAACACGATGCCGTTACCGGCCTGGAGAAACCGGCCCAGGGCATCTTCGACCGCCGGGTGGGCGTCCAGCACGGCGTGCAGCCGCCGGACGGCGAGACGCTCGCCCTCCTCGGTCCGGTCGGGAAACTCGATGTTCCAGAAGTCGATGAAATCGCCGTTGATGACGAGCTGCCAACGACCCGCCTTCTGGTAGTGCTCCATGAACCGGGGGAACGTCTCCTCGATCCGCGACGCGAGGTGCACCGATTCGCCCCGCATGCGTGGCTTGAGGTGGGATCCCAGGTGGAGATCGCTGATGAGGAGCAGATCGTGCACGCGACGCCAGGAATCGACCCGAATCAGAATAGCCGAGGGCCCTCACGTGAGGTAGCTCCGCGCCGCCGCTGCGGGCGTGGCGTTCGGCCGTCTCGGGACGACCTCGCTCGGCACGTTCCCCACCGCGGCCGGCTCGGCACCCCTGTGGTATAGCCCTTTTTCGCGGATGCCGCCCGACAGGTCCGGCCGACGATCATGAAGCAGCTCGCCTTTGCCGTCCTCGTCATCGCCGCGCACGTGTTGTTTTTCTACAACCTGGCGCGGTTCACTCGGGTCGTCATGCTCGGTCGGCCGGCGCACCTCGAGGAGACCTGGGGCCAGCGCATCTCCAGCCTGCTCCGATTCTTCTTCGGTCAGCGCAAGGTCATGGAGGAGCGCACGAGCTGGCACCACCTGGCCATCTACTGGGGCTTTTTGGTGGTGAGCATCGCCACCACGGAGATGCTCCTGTCGGGTTTGCTGGGAGCGGACTTCTCGCTCGCCGTGCCGTTCGGCGACGTCGCCCACGGTTGGATCCGCTTCGCGGTGGACGTCGCCAACCTCATCGTGGTGGCGGCGATCGCCTACGCGTTCTATCGCCGCCTCGTGATCAAGCCCCGGTTCATCCCCGCCAACATGGATGCCATGTTGATCCTGGGCGCGATCATGACCCTGTGCTTGACGCACTACGGTCACCACGCGTGGCGCATGGCGGCCGAGGGGGCGCTCGACCCCGCCATGCCCGTGTCGGCCACGTTCGGTCGCTTGGTCAACCTGTTCGAGATCGAGGGTGACGCGCTGCGCTCCAACGTGGATGCCGGCTGGGCACGCACCGCCAGCGAGGTCCACTGGTGGGGCCACATGCTCATCATCTTGGGCTTTCTCAACTACCTGCCCTTCTCCAAGCACATCCACGTCCTCGGGTCGGGTCCCAACATCCTGCTGCGGGACCAGGGGCAGCGCATGGTGATGCCCAAGCTGGAGCTCTTCGACGGGCCCGCCGACGACCCGAACGCTCAGCCGAAGATGGAGAACTGGGGCGTCGGCAAGATCGAGGACTTCCACTGGAAGAGCCTCCTCGACAATTACGCCTGCACCGAGTGTGCCCGGTGCACCACGTACTGCCCCGCATTCGCCACGGACAAGCCGCTCAGCCCCATGCACCTCATCCACGACCTGAAGGCCGAGATGAAGGACCGTGGATTCCGGGTGCTCGATCTGCAACGGGCCGCCAAGAAGCTCGGGGTGTCCGTCCCGCCACCCGCACCAGGGGTGGTGATCCCCGAGCCCATGGAAGGCGAGCCCGGCTACGAGGCCTGGAAGGCCAACCAAGACGCGTGGGAAAAGGCTTCGGCGGAGCCCGCCAACGAGCCGGTCGTCGACGAGATTGAACGGATCAAAAAGGAGCTCGAGGAGCTCCCCCCTCTGGTCGGCGGGCGCGTGAAGGACGAGACCCTGTGGGCCTGCACCACCTGCGGGGCGTGCCAGGAGGTCTGTCCGGTGTTCATCGACCACCCCCTCAAGATCGTCCAGATGCGCACCCACATCGTCCTCAACGACGAGACGGGCCGCACCCCCGGCGATCTGACCCGGACGTTCGGAAACATCGAGAGCTCCGGCAATCCGTGGGGGCTGCCGCAAGCGCAGCGCATGGACTGGGCCAAGGGGCTGTCGGTCCCCACCATCGAGGAGAACCCCGACGCGGAATACTTGCTCTTCGTCGGGTGTGCGGGCGCCTACAGCGACGTCAGCCAGAAGACCACGCGAGCCCTGGTGCGCTGTTTGGAGGCCGCGGGCGTCAGCTACGCCGTCCTGGGCACCAACGAGAACTGCACGGGCGACACCCTTCGGCGTGGCGGCAACGAGATGGCCTTCCAAATGCTCGCGCAGATGAACGTGGACATGATGAACGAGCTCGGGGTCAAGAAGATCATCGCGAGCTGTCCGCACTGCTTCCACACGCTGGCCAACGAGTATCCGCAGTTCGGCGGCCACTACGAGGTCATCCACCACAGCAAGCTCATCGCTCACCTCCTCGATACGGGTAAGCTCGCGGTGGACCAACCCTTGGCCAAGCGCTTCACCTACCACGACAGCTGCTACATCGGCCGCTGGAACAAGATCTACGACGCGCCGCGCGACGCGGTGAAAAAGACCCTGGGGACCGGCGGCAGCTACGTCGAGCTCCTGCGAAACCGCGAGCACGGCTTTTGCTGCGGCGCAGGCGGGGCGCGCATGTGGATGGAGGAGGAGCCCGAAAAGCGCGTCAACGTGAACCGTGCGCGGGAGATCGTCGAGGCCAAGGTCGACGCGGTCGCGGTGGCATGCCCGTTCTGCAAGACCATGCTCGTCGACGGCGTCAAACACTTCGACAAGGACGAGGAGATCGAGGTCCTAGACCTGGCGGAAATCGTCGCCCGCGCGCTTCCTCCCCCATCGGACAAGGAGGCTGCTCGATGACGGTCACGAGCTCGATTCACGACAAGCTGGTCGCTGCCCTGCAACCCGTGGCGCTCGAGGTGATCAACGAGAGCCACATGCACAAGGGGGGACGCGGCAAGGAGACGCACTTCAAGGTCGTCGTGGTGAGCGACGCGTTCGACGGCAAGCCGCTCGTCCAGCGACATCGACTGGTCAACGAGGCGTTGGCCGAGGAGTTCCGCAGCGGCGTGCACGCACTGTCGATCCACGCGTACACGCCCGCGCAGTGGACGGCACGCGGCGGCGACATCCCCAAGAGCCCCCCCTGCCTCGGTGGCGGCAAGGCGCGTTGAAACCGCACGCGTCGGGCGTCGCGCCCCGTGCAGAAAGTGCCGCGAGCCCAGCGGCCCTCGGGGGGTAGGTTGGCTCTCGAAAGAGCCCCCCGATGCGCAACCGGATCCCCAGCGTCAAGCTCGTCATGACGCCGTTCCCCTACTCCATCGAGGCCGAGGAGAGCGCCAACCTGGCGCTCGGCATGATGGAGCAGCATCGAATCCGCCACCTCCCGGTGACCCGCGACGGTCGCCTCGCCGGCGTGGTGTCCGATCGAGACATTCACATCGCCCGCAGCCTCATGAGAACGTCGAGCGGTCGCTTCGACGTGCCGGTCTGGTCGGTGTGCACGCGCGATCCGTACGTGGTCGACATCGACACCCGGATCGACGAGGTCGCCGACGAGATGGCCAATCGCCACATCGGGTCGGCGATCGTGGTCAAGAAGGACAAGCTGGCGGGCATCATCACCACCACCGACATCTGTCGCGCCTATGCGGAAACGCTGAGGCTTCACCTCGCGCCCGACTCGGGCGACGACGACGTGGCCTAGCCGGGCCCCGAGACCTCGCCCGGGGTGAGAACGCCGCAGGGGCGGCACAGGCGAGCCGCGGGCCCGATCGTAGCGTCGTCGCGCCGCGGAGGTTCACCGCCCGCGCGGCGCGTGGCCGGCCACTCGAGCGGAGCCCACGGTGCCCCGGCCGTGGGCCAGCGTGCGACGACCATCCTGGAAGAACACGTCGATCTTGCCCGGGCTCGAGGTCGACTCCACGACGCCCCGCCCGAACTTCGGGTGCTCGATGCGCTCTCCAGGCTCGTAGGTATCCCGCATGGTGTAGGTCCGGACCGGACGAGACAGGTCCGGCTCGACCTGCGGAGCGGTCACGACCGCGCTCGTGCGCCGGGAGGCAGCGTTCTTCGCCTTGGACGCCGCTGCACGACGCGACGTCGCCGAGCTGCGACGGTTGACGTTCGCCTCGCCGGCAGGCGCGCGGTAGCGGTGATATCCGCTGCACTGCTTGCACTGCACCTTCGACACCTGGGCCTCGTTCATCGCGACGATGACATGCCAGGTGTCCCCACACTTTCCGCAGACCGAGAAGATGTCCTTGCCGACCGTCAGCTCCATGCGCGGATGCATCGTACGCCGGCGCCACGGCCTTGCAGCACGCCTGGGGCGAAACCTCGGTCGGTGCACGGATGCGACGGTGCAGCGCTCGATGACCTCACCCGTGCATCGGGCGCGGACGTGAGGCGATCGTGTAGGGTGATCGGGGGTCGACGACCCGACGCCGCGCCGGTCCGCGCGACGATCGCCGCGGCCATCCGGCGGCTCGACGGCCGCCGCGGTGATCGGGTGCCGAGGCCGAGGTCACAGCGAGAGATCGTCGAACGCGTCTGCGTTACGCCGAATCGACGCCTTGCCCTCGCGACTGGTCGCGGGCGCCGCGGGCGAGGCTTGTTGAGCCTGCCCGAAACCGGACTCGGCGGATTCGAAGGCGTCGAACTGACGTTCGAAGTCGGCCTCGAACTTGGCCTTCGCCCGTCCGACCAACCCCGACTTCGTGGCCGCGCCGCTGTGCCGCTTTCGGATCCGCGTCCGGCTCTCCTCGAGGATGGACTGGGCTGCCGACACGTTTCCCGACTCGAACTCTTCGTTGGCACGAGCGATCGCCCGCACCGTCTCGGCGCGCGCCAGCCGTGCCTCGACCAGGGGGTCGAGATCCGACACCTCGCTTCGATCGACGGTGGCTCGCGCCACGAGCTCGCCCTGGCATTCCCCGGGCTCACCAGCGACCAGATCCGTGTACCGCAACGCGACGTCGGCGATCGGCCGCAGGCCCGGCTGGGAACGAGACAGGCGAAGCCGGGCCAGGAGCGTACGGCGGTCGCCCGCGGCCAACGCGCCGAACGGCACCACGACTTTGTCCCCCTGCCGCCGGAAGCTCCGATCGAGAATCTCGACGACCTCCACGCCGTCGGCCAGGTCGATCTCGACCTCGACGTTCGAGGCGACGGTGGAGACCAGGCTCTGCAGCTCTTCGTCGAAGATGCGGGGCAGCCCGGACGCATTCTCGACGAAGTAATGCCGCCCGTTCGACTCCTGGGCGACGGCGAACATGATCCGTTCGTTGTAGTCCACGTCGACGCCGATCGAGCTGATCGAACAATCCATGTCCCGGGCTCGGCTGGCCAGCCGTCGAAAGCCCTCCTCGTCGCGAACCCCGGCGTTGGCCTCGCCGTCGCTGAGCAGGAGGATCTTCTTCACGGCGCCCTGACGAGAGCCGAGGAGCTCCATCGCCGCCTCCAACCCGCACGAGACGCAGGTATTGCCGCGCGCCCGAAGCCCACGCAGCGAGAACGAGACCTCGTCGCGGGTCCTGGGCGAGATGGTGGTGGTGGGCGCGACGATTTCGGTGGTCGTGTCGTAGGCCACGATGCTCACGGTGTCGCCGTCCCGAAGCCGCCGGATCATCCCCGAAGCCGCCGCGATCGCGTTCTCCATGCGTCGCCCCTGCATCGATCCGGAGCGGTCGATCACGATGGCGAGGTCCACCGGCGCCTGGGCCTTGGCCTTCGCGTCGAGCTCGGCTTCCAGATCCACGTACAGGAAGGTCTCGGAAGCGCGCCCCGCCTCGAGCACGGCGTGGCCCAACCGGCCATTCATCTTGACGGTCGTGCCCGCGGTGAAGTCGACCTTGGCACCGAGCCCCAAGACGTCGGCCAGGCTGCCGTCACTCGAATCGGCGGCTGTCGAGGGGGTGCCCACCGGGATCGGGCCGTTCGCCGAAGCGGTGGGCGGAGGGACCAGCATCCACACGCCGGCGCTCGTCGCCGTCATGCTGGTCAAGGTGAGCAGGGCCAAGGTCGTGAGCTTCATGGCGGGAGTCCTGTGCGCCGAGAAACGAAGGTGGCGGGAGGGGTACGCTCCAAACCGTCGATGGGTCTGCGTCGAACGTCAGCGCGCGGCGGTCTGCGGTGCCACCGGAAGCGCCGGAGGTCCGCTCGTCCGCTCGAAGTAAGTGATCGCCCCCGCCATCAGCGACGACAGCACGATGATGGCCACACCCAAGGAGGTGGCGATGCGCTTGGGCTCGGCGGCTCGCTCGACGAGCCCAATCGTGTCCGAGCCCATCGGAAATGGCGACGGGTGGTGGGCCAGCGGCCTCGATGCCGTCGCCGGAGGATGAGAACGCGCGACCGGTGACACCTCGTGGCCCTGTGCCTTGGGGCGTCGCGTGTCGTGTGCCCGCACGCCGCGGAAGTCGGCGACGACGAAGGGCTCCAGCGCCTCTACGACGGCGGCCGCGTCCGCGGGCCGGTCCTCGGGACGCTTTTCGAGCAGAGCGTACAAGAGCCGCTCCACGCCCCTGGGCAGCGCCGACCGCACGTCGTCGGGAAGCGGGGGGGCCGGGGCCGTGCACTGCATGTTGAGGAGCTCTCGCGGCGACGCGGATTCGAACGGAGTCCGCCCCGCGAGCATTTCGAAGAAGACGAGCCCCAGCGCGTACAGGTCCGATCGTCCATCGATGGTCCCGGCATCGATCTGCTCGGGGCTCATGTACTGCAGCGTGCCGACCGAGTGCGTGGTCGTGGAGCCGAGGGCCTGGAGCACCTTGGCAATGCCGAAGTCCATCACCTTCACCGTGCCGTCGGGGAGCACGACGACGTTCTCCGGCTTGAGATCCCGGTGGATGATCGCGGGCTCTTGCCCATGGGCGGCGCTCAGGCCGGCCGCCACCTGACCGACGATGGCCACGGCCTCGCCCCAGGGCAGCCGCCCCCGGTCCGCGAGGATCTGGCGCAGCGTCGGGCCCTCGAGGTACTCGAGCGCCATCACCAACTCGCCGTCCACCTCCGTGCAGGCCAGACATCGGACCACATTGGGATGGTCCAGATGCGCCAGGATCGTCATCTCGTTCAGGAAGAGACTCCGGCCGGTCTCGGAGCGGGAGAGCTCGGGCCGCAGCACCTTGAGCGCCACCCGGCGGTGGGACAGCCGTTCCTCGGCCTCGAAAACCTTGCCCATTCCGCCCTCTCCGATCAGGCGGCGTACCAGGTACTCACCGATGCGCTCCATGGCCGGGCCTGGAACGCACGACCCTCTCGCTCGGCTTACGATCGGTTCACGAAGATCCCTGGTCCCAGCGGCCGATGCGCCAATCTCGCACGCTGGGGGACCGCCCGCCGGCCCCCGACAAGGAGGCCCGGATCACACGACCCACGGCTGCGTGTTGTCGGCCGCCCGCGCTTGGGGGGAGGATTGCGCCATGCACGAGCGAGCTTGGCAGGGACTGGCGGCGGCCCTCGGACTGGCCGGGATCATGGTCGTCGCGTGCAACGATGGGGGCGGCCTTTCGGCCCAGGACGCACCGACCGTCATCGCCAACGCGGCCTGTGATTGGTTCTACTCGTGCAACTGCGCGAACCTCGACGACGCCCGCTTCTCGAGCATCGAGGACTGTCGCCTGGAGGTCGCCGGCGAGGTGCAGGACGGCATCGACGAGGGCGAGGCGGCGGGGCTCTCCTTCTCCTCGGAGTGTGCCCAGCGCGTCGTCGACCTCATCGACACGCTCGGTTGCGCGACTTTGGGCGAGCTGATCCTCGATCCCCGAAAGCTCGGCGCCGCCCTCGAGATCCAGGACTGCAAGCTCTACTACGGCGAACGGGGCGCCGGACAGCACTGCACCGCCCTCGAGCACTCCAACGGAGACGATTGCGTGCCCGAGTACGCGTGCATCGACGGCGTGTGCCAAGTGGTGGCCAACGACCTGCGGCCCGGAGATTCGTGCATGCCGCAGGACAGCCGCTGCGCCACCGGGCTCGTTTGTCTCGACATCAACGGCGGGACCGATCCCAAATGCGAGACGCTTCCGAGCGTGGGGGAAACGTGCAAGGGCACCCTCGACCTCTGTGAGGTCCAGTACTACTGCGAGCAGAGCTCGAAGACCTGTACGCGACTGCCCTCCGTCGGCCAGGCGTGCGCCCCGTTCCCCAACTATCTACAGATGCGCTGCGACTTCGGAGCGGTGTGCGTCAACGAGACCTGCGAGGCGGCACCAGGTGGCGGCGAGCCCTGCCTCGTCACCTGCGCCGAGGGGTTCTCGTGCGAGAACGGGGTGTGCGTGGAGTCGCCCGCCCTCGCCTGCGCGTACGTGCCGTTCGTCTGACTCCGGCCCGCGCCTCCAGTACGGTGTCGCACAGGTCGCTCGAGGTGAGAACACCCTCGACGGCAGCCCGGGCGACGCGCGAGGCCGAGGCAACGTCGGGCACGGTTCGAGCGTCGAGCCACGCGGTCGAGGCCCGCGGCCACCGCGTCATCGACTCGTGAGACCTTTGGCTTGCCCTGCCAGGAGAAAGGCCAGGGCGCGGGGATCCACCAGCGAACCGACGGCCACATCGGCGCCGGCCTCCAGCAGGGTGCGGGGGTCGAAGAAGCTGGTGCCGACGCCCAGGCACTCGGCCCCCATCGCTCGTGCAGCCGCCACGTCGTGGGGCGTGTCCCCGATGACCACCACGCGGCAGGCCTCCCGGCTCCACCCCAACACCGCCGCCCCGCGTTCGGCCCCCGCCCGCAACAGCGTCGCGCGGTCCTCCGCGTCGCACCCGAATCCCCCGAACGCAAACCGCTTCGCCAGGCCCAACGGTTGCAGCTTGAGGAGCGCGCCACGACGAACGTTGCCCGTGCCCAACCCCAGCGCGCGCCCCGGGGCGCCCTCGAGCGCCTCCAGCACGGTCGGCACCCCCTCGTGCACCGCGTAGCCCTCCGCCCGGGAGATCGCTGCGGGGAGCGCCGCCAGATAGGCGTCCAGCACCGCATCGATCGCCTCCTCCACGGATTCGCCGACCCGTCCGGCCATCGAGAGCGCTCGCCGAACGATCGCGCGGTCGGTCATGCCCGCGAAGGAGAAGGCGCGCAGCGGTTCCGCGGAGCCGTAGATGCCCGCGAACGCCTGCTCCATCGCCGCCCGACCAGCGCCTCGCCCGTCGAGCAGGGTGCCGTCGATGTCGAAGAGGTATACGGTCGGTGTCACGCGCTGCTAGTAGGCCACGGCCATGCCGCCGTCGCGGGTCACGTCGGCCACGGCACGGAATCCTCGGGTGCTCGGATCGACCTCGATGCAGTTGGCGTGACCCATGGCGCCCCGCTTCTTGATCTCGTGCCCCTTGGCGGCGAGGCCCGCCTCGAGCTCGGCGGGCATTCTCTCCTCGCTCCAGATGGTGTCGGGAAGCCACTGGTGGTGCACGCGCACCGCATTCACGGCCGCGTCCATGGTCAGACCGTAGTCCACGACGGCGCGGACGATCTGCGCCACGGTGGTCGTAATCGTGGGCCCACCCGGGGACCCGACCACCGCCCTCACCTCCCCGTCCTTCTCCACGATGGTGGGCGTCATGCTGCTCAACATGCGCTTGCCGGGCGCGATCGCATTCTGCTCGCCCTGGACCAGGCCGAACACGTTGGGCGTCCCGGGCTTGACCGAGAAGTCGTCCATCTCGTTGTTGAGCAGCACCCCAGTCTCCGGCACGACGAAGCGGGCACCGAACCCGAGGTTCAAGGTGTAGGTGTTCGACACCGCGTTGCCGGCTCCGTCGATCACCGAAAAATGTGTGGTCTCGAAGGATTCGGTTTTCCCCACCGGCAGCCCCGCCTGGATCTCGCTGGACGGGGTGGCGCGGTCCAGCCGGATGTCGGACATCCGCTGCTCGATGTAGCGAACGTCGAGGAGGCGCTCCATCGGAAGCTCGACGAAATCGGGATCGCCGAGCAGAAGATTGCGGTCGGCGTAGGTGCGTTTGGTGATCTCGACGAAGAGGTGCACCTCGTCCACGCTGCGCCATTGCTTCTCGTGCAGGTCCAGGGCTTCGGACGCGGCGAGGATCTGCCGCAGCACCACCCCTCCGGCCGACGGCGGCGGCATGGTGATCACGCGATGCCCCCGATAGTCGAAGGTGATCGGCTCGCGCTCCACGGCGCGGTACCCCGCGAGGTCTTCGGCCGACCACAGGCCCCCCGCCGCCTTTACGCCCTCGACCAGCTTAGTGGCCAGCGGCCCCTCGTAGAAGGCTCGCGGCCCCTCGTCGGCGATCACCCGCAGGGTTCGCGCGAGGTCGGGCTGCGTCCAGCGATCGCCGGGACGGAATCCCGAACCGTCCTCCTTGGCGTAGTGACGCGCCGAGTCGTCGAACCCGGCCTCCTTCATCCGCGAGACGGCCCGCGCGAGATCGTCGGCGTGCCACGAGTCGAGCGTGTGCCCCTCTTCGGCCAAGGCGACCGCCGGCATGACGAGATCCTTCCAAGGGAGCGAACCGAAGCGCTCGTGCGCCAGCGCCAGCCCGGCGACGGTCCCGGGGATCCCCGCGGCCTTCGGACCCACGAGGCGGTCGTTGGTCGGCTCGCCCTTCGCGTCGAGGTACATGTCGCGGTGCGCGGCCTTGGGCGCCACTTCGCGGTAGTCGATGGCTGCCAGACGGCCGTCGGACATCCGCACCACCATGAACCCCCCACCGCCCAGGTTTCCGGCCGATGGGTGCGTCACGGCCAGCGCGAACGCGACCGCGACGGCGGCGTCGACGGCGTTCCCCCCTCCTCGGAGGATCTGCAGCCCGACCTCGCTCGCGTGCGACTCGGCACTGGTGACCGCCCCTCGCGTGCCGAGGGCGACGGCGGGAGGCGAAGCCTCACCCGCCGGCATCCGTCGGATCGCGTCCGCCTCGGGCGCCGCGGGTTCGAGCGGTGCCGCCTCCGGGGCGTCGGCCGGCGGCGTCCGACACCCCACGCCCGGCGCGACCGCCAGAAATGCCGCGAACGCGAGCCGATGACCTCTGTTCGGGTGTGCAGGGCCGACGCGGCGGCGCATGGCCCCAGGTATACCAGCCCCCGAATCCCCCTGTGGTCACGCTTGACAGGCGGGGGCCCGTTGAGCATCTTTCGCGGACCAAACGCCAACCGATTCGGGGATCGTCTAATGGTAGGACAGCGGATTCTGGTTCCGCTTATCAAGGTTCGAATCCTTGTCCCCGAGCCCGGCCGACGCGTTCGCGTCGAAGCCCCGGCCCCATAGTCTAGCGGTCAGGACGCTGGGTTCTCATCCCAGAAACCCGGGTTCGATTCCCGGTGGGGTCACCCTCCAAGCCCAGGACTTCCCTGGGCTTGTTTCATGGTTGTCGCGAGCGTCTGCACCGACGCGGCGAGGCCGAGATCGGCTGAACCGGCGGTGCCGCCGGCGGCGGGTCCGGAGCCGGTCCTGCTTCGTCCCCGCCGATTCCCCGTTCGGCCCGCTCGACCCCCCGCAGGCGACTCGATCCGCAGCTCGACGATCTCGCGCCCCCTCCCTTGCGAGCTCCACTCACGGAGCCACACGCCGCGTCCTCCCGAGCCGTCGATGGGGGGACGACTCGAATCTCGTCGTCCCGCGAGCATGTCGCGGGGCCCGAGTGGAGATCCTCGTCGACGTTCGTCGGAATAAACACGCCGCAGCCGGATGATCCGGTGCGGCGTCGACGGTGCTCGCTGGCGCGAGACGACGGAGGATCCGCGGGTTGGCACCTCCCCACCCGTTCTCACATGTGAGCACGGGGGCGCGCGGGTAAGTGCAAGTCCCTTTCCATGTCCAGCCTTTAGACGCTGCGATGCGCTGGTTTTCCGGGTCGTCTTGGTCGGGATCGCATCGGTCGCGCGAACGGGCTTC
Source organism: uncultured Nannocystaceae bacterium (assembly GCA_964650105.1). Taxonomy (GTDB): domain Bacteria; phylum Myxococcota_A; class Polyangia; order Nannocystales; family Nannocystaceae; genus CAZYSW01. The sequence goes on along the minus strand of CAZYSW010000016.1, from coordinate 8,509 downwards.
GGCCCCCCGTTCACGCAACGACGGGATGCGAGTTGGGGTCGATCGTACCCAGCGGTCTCGCGTCCTGCCCTTCGGCGCCCGACTCGCCGCGCGGCGCCGAGCTCCGGGTGCAAAACCTTTGACGCCGCGAGGTCGCGCTGGCTACCGTTGCCCGGTGAAGCGGCTGCCGCGCCTGACCGACGCCGGGTTCGCAGGTTTGCTCGCGGCGCTGCAACCGGCCTGCAGCGGAGCCCAGGAGGGCTACCACACGCCGTGCCACGAGCCCGCGGGCCTGGTGCTCGGTTGCGATCCGCTCGAGGAGGAGCCGGAGGTCTTCACCTCCTGGGATGCATGTCTCAAGCTCGCGCGCTGCGGGGTGATCCTGGCCCGCGACGAGGACGACGACGACGAGACCACGCCGGAGACCTTCGACCGGTGCGTGGCCGAGATCGAGAACGCGATGGGCTCTCAGGGCGATGCCGTGCTGGTCTGCATCGAGGAGGCGTCCTGCCCCGACCTCAGCCGCACCGATCCCGACTCGCTCGATTCGCCGGATCCGAACCCCGCCTCCAACGGCATCGAAGGCGTCATCGGCTACTGCGGGAGACTCGATCCCTGATGCGTCTGGTCGGTTCTGCTGTCTTCGCGGCGCTCTGGCTCTTGTCCCCCACGGCTTACGCGGGGCCGTCCATCGACGAGGACATCGAGCTCCTGCGCGCCCGCCCCACGGGGATGGACGAAGCCGAGTGGCGCAAGAAGCGGCGAGAGGTCGCCGCCGAGCTCGGGGAATCGCGCTCGAAGAAGTCCGTGGATGCGCTCATCGAGATCGTCGAGACCGAGCGCTTCGACGCCGTGTTGTCGATCGCCATCCAGGGGCTCGCCAAGCAGGGCGATCCGCGGGCCATCCCGGCTCTGCAGAGCGTCTATCGGGATCGCAGCCTCGACACCTTCATTCGAGAGGAGGCCGCCAAGGCCATCATCGCCCTCGGCGGTCGACCCCAGGAGGACGCTCGCCTCGTCGGAGGCACGGCGGGGCCCACCGGAGGTGGGACGGTGGCCCTCGAGGGCCCGCAGCTCGGGACCATGGGGGCCGCGAGCGTCGCAGACGACGACGAGATCGTGAGCCTCGAGGAGGACAAGAAGCTCCCCGAGAACCTTCGCGCCCGTGACTGGCAGCTCGCCTTCGTTCTCGGTTCGCTCGACCTGTCCGTCAACACGCTGGTGACTCAACAGCCCCTGATGGCCGACGCGGGCGTGGGGGCCCTCGCGGCGTACGTGGACGAGCGCCATCGATGGGGCTGGACGGCACGAGGCAACCTGGGCGTCCGCATCCGCAACGGCGACAACACCTCGACGCCCAACGCGGCGGGTGGGGACGACGGTGACGTGTTGTTCATCCACCAGGACCTGCGTGGCGTCGGCGAGGCGCACGTGTACTTCGGCAAGACCGACGTCCACGCCTTCGCGGAGGTGGGACTCAGCCAACGCGTCACGCACCTGGGGATCGAGGACATCGAAGGGGGCAGCAACGAGGAAACCCTCACCGACACGCGCTTCGCCATGGACGTGATCCCGGCCGCCGGCCTGGGATGGGGTCGGTTCCTCAACGCCGGTGGCGACCTGATGGTGGACGCCATCGTCGCGGCGCTGGAGGCCGAGAACATTCTCGCCAAACCGCTCGACGATGCCGCACGCGCAGCGATCCAGGACGCCGTGTTTCGCCGGTCGAATTCGTGGTCGGCGTATCCCCGGCTCGCCGCGACGCTGTCGGTACTGGAGACCGGCGGGTTTCTGGCCCGGCCGCCGGGGCCTCGCCTCGTGCACCGATTGCGAAGCATCCTCGAAGATCCTTCCTACGCCGAGAGAATGCGAGGAATTCGGGTTCGAGCGGGGTTCCTCTACGGGGCCCCGATCGCACAAAACGACTTCTTCCGTCGCGGTGGTGATGCCGTGGGTGCCCCCTTCGTCCAGTTCGACGCCGGATTCCAGCTCGACCTCGAACGCCAGGTCACGGCCGACGCCCGCTTCTGGTACGACGTGATCGGAGACCAGGGCTTCACCAGCGACGCCGGAGCGACCTATACCCGCTTCCTCCACACGCGCTACGACGATTACGCGGGCAAGTGGTTCGCCGGGGTGCGCGGCGGTGCGAGTCGACGAACCTATCCGGATCTGCCCGACGACCTCGACATCGGGCTGGGCTTTCGGGCGATCGGCCTGGCCGGGTACGCGTACGGCTTTCGACGCGGCAGCGAGATCGCCGTTGCGGCCAACGCCGGGGTCGATTCGGGGGCGTTCATCGCCGGCGCCGGGCTGGCCTTCCGACTCGGCATCGGCCGAGGCTCCGTCCTGCGAGCTCCGGCCGACCGCTCGGCGACACGGAGCCGACGGTCGAAACCGGCCAAGCGTGCCAGCACGGGCGCTGCGGAGACGTCCGGCGAGCATCGTTCGGGCGCGCCCGCAGCGGGGGACCAGCCGTAGCGCCGCATGATGCGGCCCCCCGGGCGCGCGCTCGTCGGCCAGGGGGATGGGCTATCCTTGCCGGCGACCCGAGCGGCAGGCGACTCGGTGCCGGCGACCCCCAGGGGAGAGCGGGTCGGTGGGTCGCGATCCTTCCTGCCGTGTAGGAAGGTGTGCTCGGCGATGCCGGACGACGCGCAGTTCGAGACGATGACCCCACAAGACCTCGGTCTGCCGCCGGGGGTTCGCGTGCCTCTGCGTTTCACGCCGGCGCGGACGTGGTCTCCCCTCGTGATCAGCTTTCCGCACGTGGGGCTGGCATGGCCCCACGACCTGCGGCCCAAGCCGCAAGCCGACTACGCCCGAAACAGCGACTACGAGGTGCAGACGCTCTATCGCGACGCGGCCTCGCTCGGGGTCGCGACGGTCGAGGCGATCTACAGCCGGCTCGTCGTCGACCTCAACCGAGCCGAGGACGACGTCTCGCCCGTCCTGGTGCCCGATCACCCTGCGCCGCGGCCCCGTCGCCGCCCCGGGGTGCCTTCGGACATCCACGATCCCGACCACGGCCACAGCCTCGATCGGCCGGGGCGGGGGGTGGTGTGGGCGGCGGCGGTGGGCGGCGGCCGCGGCGGCGCCGTTCGGATCCTCGACAAGCCGCTGTCCTTCGACGACTTCCAGCGTCGGATCGAGCACTATCATCGGCCCTACTACCGCGCCCTCGAGCTCCTGTTGAAGCGCCGCCGCGATCGCTTCGGCTACGCGGTGCTGCTCGACGCCCACAGCATGCCCTCGAGCGTGGGCGTGGAGCTCGTCCTCGGCACCCTCGGCGGCTCGTCGTGCGCCCCGGTGCTCGAAAACAGCGCGCTTGGCGCCATCCGCGGCGAGGGCCCGGACCACGAGATGCTGCAGGTGCAGATCAACGAGCCTTACCGGGGTGGCGAGGTGATTCGGAGGTTTGGGAAACCCAGTGAGAGTCTGCACGCGTTACAGCTCGAGGTGAACCGCGCGCTCTACATGGACGAGCGCACCCATACCCTATGGGCGCACCCGGACGTCGATGCTGTGGTCGAGGGTGGTCAGATGCGCACGACCCTGGCGGCGCCCTCGGGCTGGGCCGACGGACCGGGGGGTCGCGAGCCTGCGTCCCGGGGTCCGGGGGAGCCTCGTTCCGGCTCCTTCCGACACGATCCCCTTGGTGGGCGCGACGCGGAGTTCCCCCGGACCGGCTTCACCCGCCCTTCGGGGCGCCAAGCTCGCGACTTGGCCGAGCTGATGCGCCGTCTGAGACGTTTGATTCGCACCCTCTCCTCGGTGAACGGAGAGCTGCAGCCGATCCGTGGTCCGTCCGGCGGAGCACACGCCGATCGTGGTCCGCGTTGACCGACCCTCTCCACTGCCGGTTTGGTAATTCTGGCCGGTCCCTTGTCCCATGAAGAAAGCAAACGCTAAACTCTCCCCGCCGCGCTCGCTGAGGCATCGTGGTGATTTGCTCGAGGCGATCCTCGAGACGAAAGGACCCCGCCGTGAGTAACTCGAGGCAAGACGCCGACGCCTTCGACGACCTTCTCGGACAACTCGTGGACGAGTTGGCGATGACGCCGACGATGCCCGAAGAGCCCGAGCCGCCTCCTCCCATGCCGGATCCGGGTGGAACGGTGATGGCGGCTCCGCCCGCGGGTCCGGGTGCAGCCGCAGCGCCGCCCGAAGCCTACTATCCACCTCCCAAGAGCAACACCGGTCTGGCCGTGGGGCTCGGCGTCGGTGGTGGGATCGTGGCGCTCGGCGTGGCCGCAATGCTCATTTTCGGCACGGGCGGGGACAAGACACCGGCCGAGAGTGGCAAGTCGACCAGCGAGGAGAAGGCGCCCGCCGAGACCAAGGCGCCCGAGCCCCCGCCCCCGGCTCCGGGTGCCACACCGCAACCGCCTGCCCAACCTGGGCAACCCGGCGCGGTCCCGGGGCAGCCCCCTGTCGCCGGAACGCCCGCGCAGCCGGGGCAGCCCGCGGCTCCAGGCGACCCGGGCACGGCCGATCCCAACGCCCAGACGACGGCCCCGGCCGGCGACACGCCTGCCGCGGAGGAGCCCAAGAAGCCCGCTCCAGCCAAGAAGAAGAAGAAGCGCTCTCGCCCCAAGAAGAGCAGCCCCAAGAAGCCTTCGACCTCGACCGTCAACCCCTTCGGCTGATCTCACATGCGCGTTCTCGACATCCCGCTCGCAGTCGTTCTCTCCTGCTCTCTCGCGCTCCCGTCCGTCGCCGCCGCGGCACCTGCTCCGACCCCGCCCGGAGGCGTCGACAGCATGACGCCCGAGCAGCGCATGGAGACCGCCAAGCACCTCTACGGCGAGGGCGATGCCGCCTTCAACGCCGGTGATTTCGCGACCGCCCTGGCGAAGTTCGAGGAGGCGTACAACGTCTACAAGCCCGATCTCCACGTCTTCAACATCAACATCGGGTTGGCTGCGCACGAGCTCGGCGACTGTGTGAAGGCCAAGACCGCGTTTCAGCGCTTCCTCGATCTCGTCCCCCAGCACGACTCGCGCGCGCTGGCCCAGGAAAAGCTGCTCGAGATCGAGCGATCGGGTTGTGCGAACGCGCAGCCGTCCCCGACGACGACGCCGACCACCACCACGCCGACCACCACCACGCCGATGCCGGCGGACGACGAGGACGCCCCGATCCTCACCTCTCGGAGCACGGAGCGCGAGGCAGCCGCCGAAGAGGAACGCAAGCAGCGTGACGCCAGCAAGGCGGGGCCGCTTCTCATCACCGGCGCCGTTTTGGCGGGCCTCGGCGGCGCCTGCCTGATCGGCGGCGCGGTCAGCCTCGGCATGGCCAACAGCAAGGCCAACGAGCTCGTCGAGCTGGCCTCTCCCAGCCGGGCCACCGGGTTCCCCTCGGGCAACTACGCCGACGACGAGGTGTTCAACACCGATCGCAACACCTTGCCCGCCCTCAACTCGGCGGCGATCGGCCTGTTCGTCGGCGGCGGCGTGCTGGCCATCACCGGCGTCGCGCTCATCGTCGTCGACCGCAAGCGCAAGAAGAGCAGCAAGAACGCCCGGATCGAGACGAGCCCACACCTCGTGAACGTGGGTCCGACCTACTTGCCTGGCGGCGGCGGAGCGGCGGCGACCTTGCGCTTCTGAGGTCGCGCCCGGAGGGCTCGTGTTCAAGGCGACGTCGCGCAGCGAAGCGCGGGCCCTCATCGAGGCGAGGATCGCGAGTGAACGCGGGACCTTGGGACAGGGCCGCCCGGCGCCGGTGTGCCTGGTCTACCCGAGCCCGTACCGGGTCGGGATGTCCAGCCTGGGCTTCCAGACGCTGTATCGCATCCTGAACACGCGCGGGACCGGTTGCCACCGGGCCTTCTTGCCTGACGCCTGGGAGCCCATGGCCCTGCCCTGGCCCCAACCGCACCAGCCCATCCTCAGCTACGAGGCTCTGCGCCCGGTGGCGGACTACCCCATCGTCGCGCTCTCGGTTTCGTACGAGCTCGAGATCACCGGGGTGATTCGACTGCTCGAGGGGGCCGGAATCCCGCCGCTCGCCCGCGACCGGGGCGAACGCGATCCCATCGTGATCGCGGGAGGGCCGATCACGACCACGAACCCGAGCGTGCTGCTCCCCTTCGTCGACGTGTTGATCTCGGGAGAGGGCGAGGAGTCCCTCCCCGCGGCCGTCGACACGATCCTGGATGCATCGACGCGCGAGCTCGGGATCCAGACAGTCGCATCGCTGCCCCACACCGTGCTCGGCGAGGTCGCGCCCGGCGTGCCGCTCGACCTGCCCGATCAAGCGAGGGCCAGTCGAGACCTCCTCCCCGCCTACTCGGCGATCACCACGCCCCACACCGAGCTGGCCGACATGTTCCTGGTCGAGCCCGAGCGGGGGTGCTCGCGTCCGTGCATGTTCTGTGTGATGCGCGGGCCGACCACGGGAGGCATGCGCATCCTCGACATGGACCGGCCGCTCTCGCTCGTCCCCGAGCACGCCAGGCGCGTCGGGCTCGTCGGCGCTGCCGTCACCGACCACCCTCGGTTGGAGGCATTGGTGGCGGCCATCGTCGAGCAGGGTCGCGGGATCGGCATCTCCAGCCTCCGCGCGGATCGGTTGACGCCCACCCTGGTGGCGAACCTCGCCCGCGGCGGGTACCGCCAGATCACGGTGGCGTCGGACGGAATCAGCGAGCGCCTGCGGAGGCTTCTGCTCCGCAAGATCGACGAGAAGGCGTTGTTGAAGGCCGCCCGCCTGGTCCGCGAGGAGCCACGCCTACGGGGTCTCAAGATCTATCAGATGATCGGCGTGCCCTCGGAGGGGGACGACGACATCGACGAGTTGATCCGTTTCACTACCGAGCTGTCGCAGCTGACGCAAATCACGTTGACCATCTCGACGTTCGTCGCCAAGCGCAACACACCGCTCGACGGGCAGCCGTTCGTGGGGGTCAAGGAGGCCGAGGCCGAGCTCAAACGGATTCGGCGGGGCCTCAAGGGACGTGCCGAGATTCGTCCTCAGTCGCCTCGCTGGGCGCACATCGAGTACCTGGTGGCGCAGCGTGGCCCCGAGGGGGGGCACGCCGCCCTGCGGGCGGTCCGGGCGGGCGCTCGCTACCGCGATTGGGTCGAGGCCTTCGACGCCTTGCCCCCCAACACCCGTCCGCTGGTCTACGGCGACGAGGCCGTGCTCGCTCGCCGGAAGGGCCACGCCCGGGACCGACGGCATCCCTCCCTGCCCCGCGTCCCCTGACCGGTCTCACGGCGCGGCGTCGTCCCCCAGTCGTGCCCGGAGGAGCGCGTGATGGTCGGCGATGCGGCGGACCATCGCTTCGTGGGCAGGGTGCATGCGCAGCCGCGCTTCTACCATGCGCTCCGGTTGCTCGCGAAGGATCGTTTCGGACCGCGCGACGAGGATCGACAGGTGGAGGTGAGCGAGGACGGCCCCGCAAAGCAGCACGCCGATCCCGACCCGTAGGCGGGTCGAAAGCGCCGAGGATCGGTGCAATCGCCAGAGCTGCCGCCCCGCGAGCGTCAGGGGGATCGCGACGATGGTCGCGAGGATCACCGGGACCGGCACCGGCAAGGCCCGTTGGTCCAGGGCGGCTCGCCACGCGTCCGGGTCGAGGGGAAGCACGAGGAGCTGCCGCAGGCTTTCCCAGTCGTGCACGACACCGGTCGTGCGATGCGGGTCGACGAAGGCGGCTGCGTGCAGGCCCACCGTGGGCGCGGCCAGCAGCACGACCAGGGCCGCCCAGGGGATCGCCGCGTTGCGGCGCCCGACGGCGCGGGTCGCCGACAACAGCGCGGGAAGGAACAGCGGGAGCACGTCGACCAGCTTGCGAGCGCCGAACGACACCCCGCCGGCCCACGTCCGGGTTCCGAGGACCGCGTAGGGCTCGATGTCTCGCATTCCGCTGTCGAGCCAGACCTGGTGCACCACCAGCGCCGACAAGAGGAGCGCGCCTCGCTCGCGAAGCACCGCGGCGCGAAGCATCGCCGCACACCCGAGCGCCAGCACCGGGGTCCACACGAACATCCCGTGATACGGCGAGAAGAGAAAGTGCTGGAGGTGGTGCGAAACCGGCGAGGCGTAGTCGCCGAGCTCGCGGCCGTACAGCCACGCCTGCATGCGCAGGTGCACCAGCGGCCAGGGGGCAAAGGCCCCGCAAACGACCGCGAGCCGCCGGATCCGACCGTCACGCGATTCCCATGCGTCGTGCAGACCGAGCAGCACCAGGGGGGCGAGCTGCGGACGGATGGCGGTCGCCAGGCCCGCTCCTGCGCCGAGGACGGCCGCCCGGGAGATCCGGTCATTTCCCGGATCTCGGGCCCATGCGCGCACCAGCCCCAAGACGACGATCGAGCCCCACAGGTGAGGACGCAGCGGTGACTCGGCCGCGTAGTAGAGAAGCGGCGTTCCCACCACGAACAGCACGGCCGCGACCACGCCCGTGCGCGCGTCGGTGTGCGACGCGAACCACCGGCCGACGGCCGCGGCGCCACCGATCATGACGAGCATCGCCCAGGTGCGGACACCGAGGAGCGGAATCACGCCGTAGGGGTCGAAG
>CAZYSW010000015.1:0-26110 GCA_964650105.1 uncultured Nannocystaceae bacterium | reverse complement strand
TCGTGTGACCTCCTGGACGTCACTCGATGGCTTAGAGGCGAAGCGAGACGGACCGGTTTCCGGGAACCTTCGCAGCCCCGAAGATTCCCGGATCCGAACGCTTCCACTCCCGGAAGCGAACCGTGCTGGGGTGCCGGCTACTGCGCGGCGTCCCGATCGGCGTCCTTGGCCCGCGCGGCTTGCTCCATGCGCGTCGCGGCGCCCATGCTGAGCTCGTCGACGTTGGGCTTCATGCCGCCGCTGGGCGCGCTCAGCCACGACCCGACCTTGCGGTAGTGCACGCCGTAGGCGAAGCCGAACACGATCCCGTACAGCGCGATCCAGGGCATCACGTCGCCGTTGCCGAGCACGTGCACGAAGCGGTGGCCGAGGTCGAGCGTGGTCGTGGTGCCGTATTGGCTGCTGCCGTAGGCCCAGCAGATCAGCCCGCCCACGATCATCAGGGCCGAGTACAGGTTGGTGTGGGTCAGCTTGCCCCACAGGCGGCCGCGATCGTCCTGGCGGAAGTACTCGAGGCTGTAGCGGATCACCGAGTGCGTGATGAGGTACAGACCGCACAGCGCTCCGTCGAAGGGCATGTACGGCAGCGCCGCGTAGAAGACCGCGAAGACCCCCAGATAGACGACCAACGCGTAGAGCTGCGCCGGATGGATCTTCACGTTGTGCAGGTGCGGCGCACAACGAACGACCTTGGCGTGCTCACTGGTGTAGCGCACCCCGAAGCGGCTGGTGGTGGGACGGCCCCAGCAGCACCCGTACACGAAGCACCCCAGCCGAGCGATCGCCTCGCCCAAAGGGAGCGACAGCGCCGGGGCGTCCATCAGCTTGAGCAGCGGGATGCCCGTGTAGTGCGAGATGGCGACCAGAGCGATGGTTCCCCCCGCAATGCCTCCATGAAGCATGTACCCGGGCTTGATCAGCGTGGCGAGCGGTCGGCGGAACAGCTCGCGCCACTCGAGCAGCACGCTGAACGCACGAAGACCGACGAGCACAGCCGGCACGACCACGAACAGGTAGAGCTTGGCCATGTACACCACGTCCAGGCCCGCCATCGCGCAGTACCAGAGCGCCCCGCCGAACCCGACCGCGAAGGCCGTACCGGCCAAGAACGCGTAGGTGGTGAAGATCCAGTTCCCGATCCGAAAGAGGATCGTGCGGTTGTGGAAGTCGAGGACCCACTGTCTGAAGAACCAGGCCAACGCCCCCATGGCGGTTGGGGCGCTGGAGCTGACGGTTGAGGATTGATCGTTCGTGCGAGTCGACATCGACGCGTTCTCGTCCTGGATCGGCCGCGTGATGGTAGACCATCTCGAGGCGCGTCGCAGGTTTTGCGGGGTCCTCCGAACACGGTCGTGCGGTACGACCGCAGACTCGGAGCGGTCTCGCCCATTCGGGCTCGAACGGCCGAAATTCGCGTCTCGAGGCCGACCACGGGCACGGCAGCGACGCCCGCGGCGGCTCGGTCGACGCCGTTTACTCGCCCACGGTCGAGTGCTACGGTTCCGGGCTTCGCCCCTCGTTCGATGGCAACGACCGACTCGCCGCGCGATCGTGACGACGATCGCGGTCACGATCATGACCACGATCACGGTTCGGACTGTGATCACCAGCACGATCCGGACGAGGACGACACCCCCTCGACGGGGTTCCTCCCTCTGTCGCTCGCGGTGGGGCTGTTCGTGACCGGGCTGTTCGTCCTGGGCATCGTTCGCCTGCCGAGCTGCTTCACGAATGCCGACACCGACGCGGCGGCCCTTCCCCCCTCGCCCGGGGCGACGGCACCCTGAGTCGGCCGACCCGGCGCTTTCAGGTCGCTCCCGACCGGCCCTCGACCGTCTCCTCGACGTCCGAGGCCAGCGTTCGCACCAGGCCGCGGAGCCCCGTCGCGTCCAGGAGCGCACGACTGGCCTGGCGGGCGTGGACCCGATCGATGAACGCCCCCAGCTCGACCCGGTACATCGCGACGTCATCCCCGACGTCGACCTCGACGACGCGCGCGATCTCGTCGGGGGACGGAAAGCCACCCGTTTCGACGAAGCTCTCCACCGCCACGCCCGAGGTGTTCAGCGCCTCGGCCAGCGCCTGGGCCTCGTCGGGGTCGGACGTCTCGAGAACCTGCACCGTGTAGACGTCGGCGGCGGAGCGCTCCAGCAGCGCCCGGCGCTCGCTCTGGGACGCGCCGACCTCGTCGGCGACGATGGCGAACAACGCTTCGAGCTCGCCGCCCCAAGGAGGCGGACCGCCGAACGCCCGACGCACGGCGCCCCGACAGAGGCCGACGCAGGTCACCCGCACCTGGTGGTCGTCCACGTCGACCCGCGCGCCCGCGGGAAGGATGGCTTCGATCCGCCGGATCCAGGTGGCGATGCCCTCGAGATCCTCCACGTCGTCGGCGAGCTCGGTGTGCTCGAGGACGATGTGGACGCGGGGCGTCCTCGCCTCGAAGGCGTCCCACGACGCCGACGCACGCGATGGAGCGGCCGTCGCGAGGGTCATGGCCGCGAGGAGCGTCGCGATGTGGAGGTGATGCGACACGATCACGCGTCGTTGCAGCAGCATCGAGCGTGCCAAGGCACGCGAACGAGCGCCGGCGCGGTGCCGCGCGCGACGACCTTCGCCCTCGACACGATCCGTAGCATTGCACCGACGGCCCGCGTTGCGCATCGTCCGCCGCGGCGGCTCCGGCGAGGCGAGAACCGCAGGCACGCAGCCCGCGTCTCGCGGGCACGGCGTCTCTCCGCGACCGGGGGTGGACGATCGAGCGACGGCGTTGCTCGAGTTGGGCAACGTCAGCGCAACTCGGGCATCGGCCTGCGCGGGCGACTGGGCGGTCCGACCGTGCCTCGACGACCGTGAAACCGCGCCTGATCCCCTGCAGAACGCCCTTCGAGCGGCGTTCGTGGGCTCGGCACGGTGCTTGCTCGAAGCGCCCGGCATGTCGTCCACGGCGTGCGTCCTCTTCGCTTCGGCTCCCCGTGCTCGCGCCGCGTCGAGCGGTGCAGCGGCTCGACCCGACGTCGGCATGCTCGAATCGCTCTACCGTGGTCACCGACGCCAGGCCTACCTCGTGGCCTGGAGTTACCTCCGCGACGAGGAGGAGGCCCTCGATGCGGTGCAAGAGGCATTCGTGAGAGCGCAGCGGGCCATCGCAGGGTTCGATGGGCGTTGCCAGCCCTACACCTGGTACCACCGGATCCTCGTCAACGTCTGCATCGATCGGCGTCGAAGCAAGCAACGGCGCCCCGAAACGATCGTTTCGACCCTCGACGACGGCTCGGTCCCCGCGGCCAGGATCGAGCCCGCAACGGCCCGAGGCGAGCTCCGCAGCCTGCTCCTCGAGGGCCTCGCGGCGCTCGGCGACACGCACCGGGAGATCATCGTGATGCGGGAGATCCTGGGCCTGAGCTACGCGGAGATCGCCGGCAGCATGAAGTGCCGCCGAGGTACCGTGATGAGCCGCCTGTTTCGGGCGCGCCAGCAGCTCCGCGCGTTCCTCGAGCAACGGCTGGGCGCCCTGCACTGACGACGAGCGTGCCTCGACCGCCGGGGCATCGTCGTCGCTCGACGCGTTCGCACGGTCGCTCGTGCCCGGATCGCGTCGTCGTGCAGGAGCTCCGAACGCTCAGGTATCGGTGGAAGATGGAGCGTCCTTGCGCGGGATCCCCAGGTGCAGGATCCGGGAGCCCGCTCGGGCGGCGGGATTGGTGGACTTTCCGACCACGATCCCGTCCTCGGGGGCTCGATACTCGCGGACCACGTCGCCCCAGATGTTGTGCAGCCGCGCGACGAGCTGCCCCTCGCGCACCAGCTCGGCGCACTCGGGGATCACCGTCAGGATTCCGCCGCGATCGGTATGAGTCCAATACGACCGCTCGCACTCGACGGGCGGACCGTTCTCGGGATCGGAGGTGTCGGGGAGCATCCCGAGGTGCTCGAGCACCTCTTCGATGCCCTCGCGCGTCGAACGGACGAACGCCCGCTGGAATCGCTGCGGATCGCCGACCTCGACGGTGATCGCCACGATGCCCATTTCGGCGGCCGCGCTGCGCAGAGTTCCGTCGGCCCCGGGGTTGTGCACGATGATCTGGGGACGAACCCGACGCGCGAGCTCGGCCACGCTCTCGTTGGCCATGTCGGCGCGAACGTACAGGGAGTTGGCACGGCCGAAGCTCGCGGTGTGCAGGTCGATGAGGTAATCGAAGTGCCGCACCAGGCGATCGACGAGCCGATAGGCGTAGAACTCGGATTCGTTGCCGTGCGGTCGACCGGGCATGATCCGGTTGAGATCGGTGCCGTCCTCGAACGCGCGCGAGAAGTTCAGATAGCCGGGGATGTTGGCGATGGGAACCGCGACGAGCGTGCCGCGGACGAGCTTGGTCTTCTGCAAGCGATCGACGAGCCGATGGATCACGGGGATGCCGTTGAGCTCGTTGCCATGGATCGCCGCGGTGATGCCGACGATCGGACCCGGCTCGGGCGCACGCGTGACGAACACGGGGACGAGCGTCTCGTTGCCGGTCGCGTTCTCGGTCATCACCAGCCGAAACCGGTGAATCGCACCGGGCTCGACGTCCAACGGGAGATGGTCGACGATGGGAGGGCGAACGAAGGGCGTCGGTTCCAAGGCGGTTTCACGAGAGTGTAGCGGGGCCTCGAAGGCAGCGCCTGTTTCTCGCGACGTCACCGTCGAGGGGGCTTTGCCCCCGACGTGCTGCACACGGGCTTCCCTGCCTCGCGGGCGGACAAACCCGGATGCCGCACACCGGCCACGGTCGGCAAGAGCCCGGCCAATCGCGACCGATGACCTCGCGAGTGGTGGCCCGGCCCGGGCACCGGCCCGGTGGCACCCATCGAGGGGGCCCGCGCCCTCGGAACCGGTCCCCTCCGCGCCGACGCGCGCGCCGGTCGTGCTGCACGATCGCCAGTGCGAGCGCGCCGTACGGCACGGCGAAGACGGCGTCGCGCGAAGACCCCGGACAGCGCGGACGGAGCCGCCGTGCCCGACTGCGCCGATTCGTCGCCACCGGGGCCTGGCCGGAGTCATGCGCATTCATCGCAACCACTCGAGGCGGGCGGGCCGGGCAGAAGGACCAGGCCTCGCGGCGGCGCCGCGCTACCATGCGCGCCCCGATGACCGACGGAGCCCCTCGACCCCGTGGCGTTCAACTCGAGGCCGGAGCCACCGCCTCCGCCCTGCTGCAACGGATGCTGGCGGAGGCGATCCAGCGCTTCCCCTCCCTGTCGGGGGTGTCGGCGCCGACCGGGCCTCGGTTTCGGCGCACGTTCGGCCGCGTCCTCGCCGAGCTCGAGGCGCGACGCGCCGGTGCTGCGGACCGAACCGGGATCGCGACCTTCCTGGCCGACCGTTCGCAGGCCCAGCTTTGGTGGTCGGACGGCGAAGGACGCGAGGTTCCCCTGCGGGAGCACCTGCAGACGCTCGCGGCGCCCCTCGAGACTCGACGCATCGAGGCCCAGGGCGCGCGCGGCTGGGAGCCCGAGGTTCCGGTCGACGGGCGAGCGAGAACGGGGGACGGCCTGCGGGAGCTCGTCGAGCATCACCGCTCGCGTCACTTCATGACCAGCGCCGCGGCCGAAGCGATTCACTGGGTGCTGGACGAGGCGGCGACCGACGCCGGGCGCGTCCGCCTCGACGGCCACAAGTTCGTGGTGCTCGGCGCCGCGGCCGAGCTGGCACCCACCCGTCTGCTCCTGCGTGCGGGTGCCGAGGTCTTGTGGATCGACATCCACCCGCCCTCGCAGGAGCTGGGCGGAACGGCCAAGCTCGGTGGAGCGCTCGAGTACTGCCCCGGCGGTGCCGACCTGCTCACGCAGCCCGCCGAGATCGTCGCCACCATCCGGCGCTTCGCCGGAGACGATCAGGTGCACCTGGGGATGTTCGCCTATCGAGCCGGTCAGGGTCGCGAGTGGCGGCTCGAAGGGGTGATGAACGCCATCGCCCGCGCGTTGGGCCCCCAGCACCTCGCCTCGGCCAGCTTCTACGTCTCGCCCACGTCGGCCCACGTGATCCAGCCCGAGGACCTCGAGGCGGCGCGCAACCGTGCCGCCCACGGACCCGCGTGGGAACGCGCGCTCCGAATGGCCCGCCTGCTCGAGCCCGCTCCCCTCGAAGAAGGGGGGATCGCGGTCGCACGCGCCGTGGTGCACATGCAAGGTGCGAGCTACCAGGCCGCGCAGTACGTCTCCAAGCTCATGACCGCTGAGGCGTTCACCCGCATGGACGGCAAGCGTCTGCGCGTGTCGGCCAACGTCGCGGGCATCACCGACTCCGGCTCCATGGCGCACCCCGTGTTCCAGGCCGGGTTCGCGGGCGCGAGCCTCTTCGGCGTGAACATCTTCGCCCCCGAGACGACGCGGGCCCTCAGCGCGCTTCTGCTGCTGCACGACGTGCTGCACCCCGACTGGGTGGGCATCCCTCCGGCGCGCCTTCTGTCGCAGCAGATCCACGGGGGCGTGTTTGCCATGCCCGACTCGCTCGAGAGCGCGATCCGGGTCGCCGCGCTCGTCGGGCTGGGCCGCAAGCCCTCCCTGATCCCGAAGCTGTTCCGCCGGTGACCGACACCGGTCAGCGCTTGGAGGGGCTCAGACCCCGACACGCACCTGGTTTCATGCCCGCGAGCGCACGATCGACGTCGGCCCGCAGCGGGCTGTCGGGCCATCGCTCGAGGTACAGGACATAGGCGCACCGAGCCCTCGCCTCGTCGCCGTGAGTCTTGCGAAGGCGGGCCAGGTCGAGCAAGCCGGATTTCGCCGCGGAGCTCCGCGGGTGCTTGCGCACGAGTTGCTCGAGCGTGCGGATCGCTCCCCGCACGTCGCCGCGGGCCATCTGGGCCTCGGCCCGACGCGCGAGCTCGGTGGCCGAGCTCGGCGAGGTCGCCGTCATCGGGACCAGCTCACGCGCGTTGCCGGCGGCATCGATCAACAGCGCGTGTCCGCGCTCGACCTCCACCCGGGGCGGATCGGTCCCGATCAACCGCAGCGCGGTGCCGGGCTGCACTTCGAGGCGGTGACGCCCGACGACCACGCGTAACGTCGAGACCGCCTCCACGGGGACCTCGACGTCGTACTGTCCCGCGGCCACCTGGACTTCCCACGTGCCGACGACGACCGCCGGGGAGGCGTCGGGCCCGTCGGGCTCGACGATCACGCCCTCGGCCAGCCGTGGGGGCGCGATCGGGGACGTCCCTGTCGGCGACGGCTCGGCGATCTCGGCCGACGCGATCGGTGAGGGCTCGGGTGCGTCGCGTCCGTCCACGGCCGAGGCCAGCTCGGGGGCGGTCGGCGAGACGCTCGAGGGTCGCGTCTGAACCGGGCCGTCGATCGCCCGCACGATCCCGAACGCGAGCAGGACGGCCGCGGCCCCGGCCAGCAAGGTCCAGCGCCTCGCCCGACGTCGCGCCATCCACTCCTTGCGAACGTGCTCGGGGTCGACGCGCAGCGCCGGCAACGGCTGCGCCCTGGCCTCGTCCACCAATCCCTGCAAGAGCGGATGCCGAACGACCGGAGCATCGGCCGGCTCGCGATCGATCCGGATCACGCTCATGAAAACGCCTCCGGATCGAGGCCGAGCGCCTCGCATAGCATCTGTTCCGCGCGCCTGGTCCGATACGAGACGGTGCTGATCGGCACGCCCAGCACCTTCGAGGCTTCCTCCAGGTTGAGGTGCTCGAGCGCCCGCGCGGTGAAGGCCTCGCGGTACTTGTCGGGCAACGATCCCAGCGCCTCGTAGAACCGGGCCACCCGTTCGCGCGCCTCCAGCCGATCGAGCGGCGTGATCTCCGAGTCCTCCCGCGCGCTCTGCCCCCGACGCTCGCGACTCTCCCGGCGCACCTTGGCGCTCCACCAGTTTCGCACCTTGTTGGCGGTGATCGTGTACAGCCAGGTGTCGAGCTGGGCGTCGCCGCGAAAGGTCGCCAACCGCGAAAATGCGGCGATGAACACCTCCTGCACGAGATCGTCGACGGCCCCGGGGTCGCCGGTCATCCGCAGGATCTGCCGGGCGACCCGTTGCTTGTGCGCCTCGAACAGGGCGGTCTGGGCCGCGGCGTCCCCCCGCTGCGCGGCGTTCAGGAGCGCGGACGCGTCGGCTGGCAGCGCGCGAGACACGGCCATTGCGAGTGTACCGGACACGGCGTCTCCTGAGACCGTCCCCGACCGCGCGAATCCAAAGCCCAAAGCCGGCGAACCACATCCGCCTCGCGAAGGCGCTCTGCGTCAGCGCGTGCGCCAGGGGAGGACGGAACCGACCGAGAGCCCCGCGGCCATCCGCACCAGGCCCCATCGCAACACGTCACGGTTTCCCTCGAAGCGCAGGGGGGGCAAGGTGAGGTCGACACCCACCCGAGCTCCGATCACGAGCCGACGGATGCGGACCTGGGCGATCGGCCCGACGAACGTCGACGACGTCCAGGCAGCGCCTCGCCCCTCGGCTCGCGCGGCCGCCCACACGGCCCGTGCGAGCGCCCCGGCACCCAGCCATACCCGGCCCGTGGCCAAGGCCGTGCCTCCGGCCAGGCCGGCTCCGAACCGCACGCCGTCGATCGTCAGGCGCCCTCGGCCCGCATGCATCCAGTCGATCTCCGCGAGCGGCTGCAGGTGCTCGCGCAGCAGCCAGGCCCCGCCCCGCAACCCTGCACCGCCCGTGACGGCGAGGTCGCGCCCGAAGCCGACGTGTCCGGTCAGGGCGATCCATCCACGCGTGGGCGGTGGTGTCGGATCGGGTGTTGGCGCACGCGTCGTTTCGGGTGGCTCGTCCGTCCCCGCGTCCTCCATGAGCAGGGCGAGCGTCGCCGCGAGCTCGCGTGAACGATCCTCGGGAGTTTGTCCGGTGAGCGTCAGCGTCCGGACGCGCACCTCGCCGTCGGGTGACACCAGGCGGGCTCGAACGTGATCGAGGTCGATCGTCTCGATGTGGATCCGCCAGCCCTCGGCGCGCGATCCGAGGCGAAGCTCGATGCCGTGGTGCAGCGCCTCCGCATCCAGCTCCGACCGCGGCTCCACGCCCACTTCCAGAGGACCACCCAGGAGGGCAGCCAGGACGAGCCCGCGGAGCATGCCCGTCCCTTCTTGCCATCGCGGCTACGGGGGCAAGCGCCCCCACGTGCTCGGGACGCGGACGAAACGCCGCGTCGAGGTCGGTCGGACCCGCGACGGCGGGTGCGGCGAGGCGCGTGCCTCCGCCCGTGAGCCCGTCATCCCGGAGGCGGCGGATAGCAACACTGCTGGAAGCAGTAGTAATCGGTCGGGCAGTCCGCGTTGCTTTGGCACGAGGGGGCATCGTTGGGGCACTCCGCCTCCTTGCAATCGGGGTCGAGCTCGTCCTGTCCGAAGCACAGCTCGCACTCGGCCGGCTCGCATTTGTTGACGCAGTCCTCGCTTTGCGTGCACGTCTGGCACGCGTCGAGATTGTCGAACGAGCAGTCGGGGTGCGAGTTGAGGAAGATGTCGACGGGTCCGTCGGGCGTCTGCACCGTGCAGCACCCGAAACAGTCACACCCGGGCGGGACGTACTGCAAGCAGAACATGATGCAGTGCGGGCTTTGGTTCGGAGGCATGTTGTTGCAGTTGTTGCCCCCCGTGTACGCGCAGCCGACGTGCTCGCCCGGGTTCTCCGGGTCGCACTTGAGGTCCCACAGGCACTTGTCGTCGCCTTGGCCGCTGTTGCCGTCGAAGAAGCAGTCCTGCTTGCAGTCGACGTTGTCCCCGGGGATGCCGGTCTGGAACGATCCCTCGTCGTCGTCGCACGGACCGGTGCACTCGGGATCGTCCAGGTCGATCTTGCCGTCCCCGTCGTTGTCCTCGCCGTCGCCGCACGCGTAGACCTTCCCATTGCAGTCGAGCGGATCGTTCGGGTCGTTGGTCCCCCCCGTGGAGCCCGAGCCCTCCGATTCGGAAGCCGAGTCGGCCGACGAGTCGGTCGCGGTCTCGCTGTTGCCGTCCGCGCTGCTCATCGTCGTGGCGCTGTCCGAGGTGTCGGCGTCCGTGACCGACGTCGGGGAGGAAGAGCCCGTGCTGCTCGCCGTGAGCGTCACGCCTCCGGTATCCGTGTCGGTCGCCCCTGCGTCCTCGCCCGAAGGCGATTTGCCCCCACACGCGAGCAAGAACGCGACCATGCCGAGCCCAAATGCCTGCCTGCGCATCACCGGTTGAGACCACGCCGAAGCGACTTTTTCCAACACCCGGGTCGAACGATGGCTGGTCGACGCGAGGATTGGAACCGGGCATTGTCGCTCGGTCTCACCGGGCGTCATGCGTAGAGTCGCCATCGCCGCCGTCCTGCTCGTCCCCGCTTGCGCCGACAAGGACGTCGACGCCTCTGCGACCCACGAGAAGGGCGAAGCGTGTGCGCCGGCCGACCACACGGGCGAGCCCGTCGATCCGGGGGGCCCACGGTGCGCCGAGGGCCTGGCGTGCGAGCCTGCGGGAGACGTCGACGGGGACGGTGAAGCCGACTACGTGTGCGCGACCCCGGTCGAGATCCGAGGCCTGGTGTTCGATGCCCTCGACGAGCATCCCCTGGAGGGGGCGCTGGTCACGGCGCTCGACGAGACCGGCGCGCCGGTCGCCAACACGGCGGTGACGGATGCGGAGGGGCACTACACGCTCCGGGTGAGCGCCCGCCGAGATGCGAACGGAGAGGTGACCGAGACGCTGCGCTGGACGCTGTTTGCCACGGCGGCCGATTATCTCCCGTTCCCCGAGGGCGTGAGGCCAGCGATCCCGGTCGATTCCACCACGGCCGTCGACGACACGTCCGACGAGGAGAACGACGAGCCGATCGCCAAGGTCATCGAGAACGCGGCCACCAGCATCGCCATGCTCCCGTTGCCCGCCGATCGCCGCGGCGGGGTGACGGTGTCGGGCACGGTCGGCGGCGAGCACCCCGGAGGCACGTTGGTGGTGGCGGAGGGATCCGACCACGCCCCTTACGGGCTCGCCGATCTCGGGGGCCGCTACACCATCTTCAACGTGCCGCCGGGCACGATCATCGTCGGCTACCGGCAAGGGCTCTCCGTCGAGCCCGCGACGGTGACGGGGGACGGCGAGATCTCGGGGGTCGATCTGCCGGTCGTCGTCGAAGGTCTCGACGCGCTCCCGCCCGTCTCGGGCAGCGTGAACATCGTGGACGCACCGGGGGGCTCCGCCACCAGCGTCGTCCTGGTCCCCGTCAGCGTCTTCAACGAGGCGCTCGAGCGCGGACCGGTTCCCTTCGGCATGCGTGCGCCCGCGCCGCCGGAGGCGCCGACCGTCACGAGCGGCTTTTCGATCCCGGGCATCCCCCCCGGCCGCTACAAGGTGCTCGCCGCCTTCGAAAACGACGACCTGGTCCGCGATCCCGACATGGGGATCGCCGGCACCACCATCCAGGAGATCACCGTGGCCGACGACGCGGTCTCGGTCAGCGAATCCTTCAAGGTCACCGAGGCGCTCGAGGTCGTCTCGCCGGGGGCGGAGTCGCCGGAGATCGTGACCAGCGCCCCGGTGCTGGAGTGGGCGGACGACGCCTCGGAGGATCGGTACGAGGTCGTCGTGTACGACGCGTACGGGCAGCTCGTGTGGGAGGATCGTGCCGTGCCGCGGGTCACCGGCTCGTCGACCGTCAAGGTCCAGTACGGGGGTCCGCTGCAACCGGGCATGGTCTACCAGTTTCGTGCCACCTCGTTCCGCGACATGGGGGGCGGGTCGGCCATCTCCCGGACCGAAGACCTCCGAGGCGTCTTCGAGGTCGCTGCCGACTGAGGGGGCCCCAAGAGCGCGTCTCTCCACCGCGCGCCGTCAATCGTCGTCTCGCGCGCCCTTGACGATCCGCAGCTCGATCGGGTGGTGGTCCGAGTATCGCCCGACGAAGCGATCGTGGTCGTACGGATCGCCCACGTACGGTTCGCGGCTCCGCCAGTGGGGGCGCATCGCCTCCACGAGATCGCGAACCTGCATTCCAGACTGCAGGTCGACTTCGGTCCCCTCCGGGCGTACGAGGACCTGGTCGTAGGGCCGACCCTTGCGCGGATCGCCGGCCTGCACGGTGTTGGTGGCCTGACAGCGGTCGTCGAGCGCCCGAAAGCCGGCGGGGAGGATCCGGTCGCGTTCCGAGCAGTCGTGAATGTTCATGTCCCCGAGCACGATGAAGTCGCGCTCGTGCTGGTCGCGATCGTCGATCCAACGAGCGATGGCCGCGAGCTCTCTTCGCCGTGCCTCGACCGCGCGTTCGCCCTGGGTCAGGTGCACCGAGATCAGGACGAAATCGGCCCGCTCGTCGACGGTGCGGAAGCCGAACGCGTAGGGGACCCGATCGAACTCCGGATTGTCGGTCACGTCCTCGGCGAGGAAACCTCCCGGCAGATCCGGCGCCGGGACCACCACCTCGGGTCGATAGAACGCCGCGAACCATTCGGTCGCGGAGCTGTTGTCTTGGTTGGTCGCTCGTCGTCCAGTGTCTTCGGGCGACAACAGGAACGCGAAGCCCTGCCCGGCCATCGCATCGAAGAACTCCCGGGATTCGGGATCGGGGCGAAACGGTCGGCCATCGGGGAAGGTGCCCGGGTAGGGCGGCGAAACGATCTCTTGAACGACCACGATGTCGTAGTCGGCGAGCATCCGCGCCAGTGCTTCGTCGTCGCGCTCGGTGTAGTAACCGACCCACTTGACGTTGAAGGATGTGACGAGGACTTCGTCGCTCGAGCCCACGCGGACCGACTCGACGGGTGCGGGCGCGAGCTCGCGACCGAGATCGGCGACGAGCAAGAGCAATACCGCCGCACCGACCAGGCTGTGCACGTCCGTACGCGATGCTCTCGTTCGCCTCTTGCGTCGCTTTCGTCTCGCCATGGATGCTCGTCGAAGCGGCGAGCCACAGTGACCGACGTGCCCGTGCGGGCACAAATAAAGCGATCTTTCACGGATGGTTCGAAGACGAACGCGAGGGTCAGCGACGGCATCGCTGCGGACGACCGTCTGGCCCGAGGGCCGGCATTCGGCCTATTGGCCGGTTTTCGCCACACGGTGGCCGCGGCCAACCGCCAGTGACCGGCGACCTGCCGGCGATCCGGCTTTGATTGCGGATAGTTAGATTTGCGGAGGCGGCATTGCAGGACCGTGCAGGCGCAGAAATCTCACGTTCCTCTTTGACAGCCGCCCGAACGGCGAACAAAAGCCGGATCCTGAAGCTTTGCACCTGTTCACTCAGCGTTGATCGAGTATTTTTTCTCACGTCTTGTTGACGCACTGAAAAGGCGGCGCTAACGTCACATCCTCGCGGAGGTTGGCAATGAGGCGTACCGTTTTTTTCACTGTCGTTGTCGGCAGCCTGGCATTGTCCACGCTGCCCTCACCCGCTCGAGCGAAAAAGGCCGACCCGCCGTACGGGACCGGCAACCTCGACAAGGGCGAGATCAAGATGCCGCTGTATCGCGGCGCGGCAGTGCCGTTCGAGCTCACGGTCGTCGCCACGCCGCAGAACTGCGAAGCGCATGCCGACCTCGAGATCCGTTGGAACCGCCAGGCCAACAAAGTGACGGTGAAGATCGAGGCGGAGGACGCGTTCGACCACCGCCCCACGATCGATCGCACGCTCGGTGTCGACTACCTGCCCAACCCGTTCTTCCCCGAACCCGAAGATGTCGTCGACGGTCGATACCAGCTCTGGATCATCTCGGCGGCCGGCCCCGTCGAGACGTTCTTCTACGACGTCGACACCCTCGATCTGATCGCCGGCCCCGGTGACGAGGTGCCGGTGCCCGCGATCCCGGTGCCGTTCCCGACGCTCTACATGTTCGGGACGCCGATGTTCGAGCCCAAGCACAACGGCAAGGTCAAGGTGAACTGGACATTCCCCTACGACAGCCCCCATCGCGGCGATCGTCCGGAGTTCTCCTACCACGTGGTGAGCTTCCCGCCGCCCAACCTGTGCGGGGCGAATCCATTCCGCCTCGACCTGTCCACGCTCCGCCCCTGGATCAGCGATCCGTTGCCGCGAGAAGCCGCGCGACCGTGGGACGACTATCTGCGGGGCGGCCTTCTGTTCGACATCACCGTCGAGCCCGGCGAGTACTTCACGGAGCCACCGCTCACCACGCTGACTGCGACCTACAGCGGTGCCACGGCAGTCGGCGGTGCAATCCCCAAGGGTTGGCAGCTCGACATCGACGGAGCGTTCGCCAACCTCGCGCCTCCCATCAAACCCTGGAAGGGCGCGGGGACTTGCGAGAACGTCTTCGAAGGATTTCATACCCAAGGTCTGAACTTTTGCGCGCCGTGACGAGAAAGGAACAGTGCCATGTCGACCAAGTACTCCATTCACCTGATCCTCTCCGGTGCGCTCTGCCTTGCGATCGGCGGATGCGACGAACCCGATGACGGAGCCGACTACGAGCTGCGCGACGGCAAGCAGGGCAAGGGCAAGGGCAAGGGCAAAGGCCCACACAAGCCTCCGAAACACAACGAGGCCTCGTACAACCTGCATCTCGAGCGCACCGTCCGGTTCCATACCATCCAGCCGGGGGCCGATGCCGATCGCGGGCGTCGTCTGTTCGGCCTGGCGGCGGACATGGAGAGCGAGGACACCACCGAAGCGTTGTTCGAGGGCGTCTCCGTGGCCGCCAACGGCAAGAACATCGTGAGCAATGGTCGGTCCTGCTTCACTTGCCATCGCGGCCTCAGCGAGCAGCTCGGGCTTCCACCCCCTCCGCTGTCGGACCACGTCCCGCTCACCGACCCGCTGTTCACCGGCCTCGACGCGGACGCTCAGGGAGATCCGGACGGGTTCCACAACCTCGACCAGTTGGGCCTCATCAAGTACCGACCCAACCGGTTCGACCCGCGCACCCCGCCCGACAACCCCTTCAAGCGCGCGTTCGGCTGGCGCAAGAGCATGCCCTTGCAGAACACGGGGCTCCAGCAGGGATTCCTCAACGACCTGCGCGGCCGCACGATGTTCGAAACGGCA
Organism: uncultured Nannocystaceae bacterium; assembly: GCA_964650105.1. Lineage (GTDB taxonomy): Bacteria > Myxococcota_A > Polyangia > Nannocystales > Nannocystaceae > CAZYSW01. The sequence goes on along the minus strand of CAZYSW010000015.1, from coordinate 11,151 downwards.
CGCGGAGCGGTGTTCTCGCACACCCAGGCCGAGGACGACCGCTTCGACGATCTCTTCACGCTCGAGGACGGAAACGACATCGAGGCGTTCATCTTCTCGCAGTTCACCGACCCGGTGTTGGCGGCGCTGCGCAACGAGAACGACCCGATGTACCACGTCCTCGTGAACGATCCGTTCTACACGGTCCCGGTCGAGACGAAAGAGCAAAAGCGGGGCCAGAAGGTCTTCGAGAAGTACTGCTTCGGTGCGTGCCACAACACGCCCCAGATCTTCAGCAGCCTCGACAACGTCGAGCCTTTGGGGGCCGGGGACCGGCCGCCGAACTTCCCCTCGTGGGCCCCGGCCGTCGGGCGGACGTACAACGTGGGCATCGCCGAGCGGAACGCCCACGGCCTGCGTTTCACCCACTACAACGGGCCGGGCGCCAACCCCGAGTTCGAGACGATCGTCATCCCGCTCGCCAACGAGGACGGCTCGATCAACATGCACGAGATCGAGTTCGACCTCGGCCTCGCGCTCATCACCGGCCGCAGCCAGGACATCGGGCGCTTCAAGGTGCCCCAGCTTCGAAACTTGAGCGCGGTCGGGCCGTACTTCCACGACAACACGGCCGCGACCATCGAAGAGGTCGTCGACTACTTCACCAGCGACGATTACAACTCGTCACAGGACGGCCAGAACTATCCGATCCATCTCTCCGCCAAGGAGAAGGCGGATCTGATCGAGTTCCTGAAGATCTTGTGACGCGGCAGGCTCCGAAGGCGCGACCTTGGCCGGCGCGCCTCGGTCCCGCCACGCGCCCGCCACCAGGCCCCGCTGCTCCGGGGAGCGCGGGGCCTTCGTGTTTCACGCGAAACGAGCGTCACCACGCGCGCTCGAACTCGATGCTTCGCGGGCTACGGAATGAGGGCCGACTGCGACCGCAGGCTTCGGAGGGCATTGGCGCGATCGACCATCCGCTCACCGGCGAAGAACTCGATTTTGCGCTCGAGGATGTACGCCACCCGCTGGTAGAGCGGCAGCGCCAGGAAGGCGTCGACCGAGTACTCGTTGCGGACTCCGTCGTCCTTGACGACGACGCGATCGAACGGCACGTCGCGGCTGGCTGGCCTACCGATCGAGGACATTGTCGCGCTCACTCTCGATGATGCCAAGTGCCTCTTCGACGAGCTCGTCGGCGATCCCGATCTCGCGAAGGGTCGTTTGGAGCAGCTCCATGATCGCGTCGAAGTGCTGGTCGCCGAGCCCCCGATCGCGCACCAGACCGGCGTGTGCCACCCGAAGATCTCGACCGCGGTATGCCTCGGGTCCGCCGAGCGCCCAGGTCATGAAGGCGACCTGCTTGCGGATCTGCTTCTTCATGTCGAGGCCCTCGAAGAAGGGGCGCGTGCGATCGTCGGCCAGCACCTTCTCGTAGAACAGGTCCACCGCAGCCATCACCGCCTGTTCGCCACCGATGCGTTCGTACAGCGACTGCACTGCGACGTCTCGCTCCTGCGACCCGTCCGAGCTTACCAAAATCGCCCCCATGGGGCCATTCGCCGATCGGCGGGGGTCATTCGGGGGGGTATCGCGTGGTGTCGAAGGGATTGCCCACGCGGGCGTCGGCGAGATCGTGGGCCACTTCGGTGATCTCTTCGCGGAGCTCCAGCACTTGCAACCAGGCCGGAGGGATCGCGTGGACGCCTGCGGCCGCACCCAGGAGGTTGCCGGCGATCGAGCCCGTGCTGTCGGAGTCTCCCCCGTGATTGACCGCCAGCGCGACCCCGTGCTCGAAGCTCCGGGCATGAAGGGCCGCACAGACCCCGATGGCGAGCGCTTCCTCGGCCACCCAACCGCCGCCCAGCGTCTCGAGATCTTCGGCCCGAAGCGCGGGTCGTTGTGCCAGCTCGAGCGCGGCGTGCAGCGAGCGAAGCACCTCGTCGTTGAGCTGCGGGCCGTGACGCTGCAGGCATCCGTGGACCGCAGCATGGATGGACGCACCCGAAGCGATGTCCGCCACGATCGCGGCCATCGACCCCCCGGCCAGATATCCGGTGGGGTGGCCGTGGGTCAGCGCGCAGGCCCGGCAGGCCATCTCGAAGGGACGGTCGCCGAACAGCCCGATCGGGGCGACGCGCATGACACCCCCGCATCCCTTGGAGTCGTTGAGTGGATGACCGATGGTCCCGACTTCGGCGAGGCTCAGCGCACCCAGGCAGGTGTTGCCGGGCGAGCGACGGCTGTGCAGGGCGGGGATCCGCACCAGCCATCCGTCGAGCGCGTCGTCGTAGTCGGGGTGTGCCGACCCGCTCGCCTGCGTATGGAGCCACCGGAGATACCCGCGATGGATCGCACGGAGCGGATTGCCGCCGTACCCCCGTCGGCGACCCGCCTCGGCGCGGATCAAGCCTTCGGCGGTGAAGAGCGTCATCTGGGTGTCGTCGGTGATCGCTCCCCGACGCCCGTAGACCTCGGCGTAGGCGGTAATGCCTTGTGGACCATGCCGCGCCCGGATCTCCGCCAGGCTCATGAACTCCACCGATGCCCCGAGTGCATCGCCGACGGCGCCGCCGAGGAGGCAACCTGCGAACACCGCTTTGGGATCGCGTGGGGGCACCCCCCGAAAGAGTATCAGACCGCATCGCACGGGATCGAAGCCAGGTCGAGTCGCGGCACCCACGAACCTGGCATGGACACGCTATCGTGGAGCGGATGCTCGGACGCCCCGTCGCCCTCGGTGCCCGCCTCCTGCTGTCCTCTGCTCTCGTCCTGCAGCTCGTGGCGTGCAAGGGCGACGAGCAACCTCCCACGCCGGCACCCGCCGAGCCCGATCCAAAAGCCGCGACCGACCCCGTCGACGAGGGTGCCCGAGTCGCCGAGACCGCGCCCACGGCCATCGAGCCGCCGCCCGTCGAGGCGGCACCGACCTACGCCATGGGGCTCGACCCCTTGCTCGATCTGGTCCCCGCCGGCCAGCGGGATTTCGTGATCGTTCGCGATCCTCGAGGGCTGGTCGATACCCTGGGAGCCGTTCTCGCGCTGCAAGCCGCCGGCCTCGAGCACGTCGCCCCGAAGATGCCCGACCTGCGACCCGACGAGCTCGCGTCGGCGATCCGGGTGATGAAGGGCATCTCGACGCTGTTCGACGGCACCAGCATCGACCTCGACAAGGGCATGCTCGTGCTGTCGCAGGAGGGTGAACGCGCGGCGGTCGTCTACGCGGCCCGCGAGCCGGACGCCTTGCCGACGCGGGTGGCCGCGCTCACGGGCGAAAAGGTGGAGGCGAGTTGCACGACGTTCGAGGCCGCTCCCGGATACGTGGGGTGCACCGACGGCGGTGGCCCGCCGCCGACCCTCGAACCGGGCAAGGCGAGTGCCGAGCTGCGTGCGGACCTGTCGCGAACGTTTCCGAATTTCGATCTCGAACGCGCCAACGTCGTCGCCCGGATCGGCGACGGCGAGGGCGGCGTGGCGTTCACCCTCGAATCGGTGGGGGCCGAGATCGTGCTCAACGTCGCCGTTCCCCGCGCCGCCGACGTCACCGCGGTGCTCGGACCGGGCACGCCCGACCTCTTGGCGCTCGTTCCGGCAGGTGGCTCGTTCGTGTGGGTCCACGCGTCCGAGCAGGGTCGCGCAGCGCTGGCCGCGAGCACCCCGGCGATGATGGCCGGGGTGCCCCCGTCCCTGAGTGGTCAGGCGCTGTTCGGCATGCTGACCAAGCCGCGCGCGATGGCGCTGGTGGCCGGATTGAAGGATCCGGCTCCGCTGACGGGGTTGCTGTCGCTGGCGCAGATGCAGCTCGACGGCGTGCCCAAGACGTTGCCCGACGGCACGACGCTCGAGGTGCAAATGAAGGACCTGGAGGAGGGGGGATCCAAGATCAAGGCCCTCCGAGCGACCTTCGGCGGCACACCGGCGATCGAGCAGATGAAGGCGGTGGGTTTCGCCCCCGAGGCGCACGCCTTCGTGGGGCCATCCCTCGCCGGCCTGACCATCGGTGCCGACGAGGCGGCGATCCGCGCCCTGGCGGCTCGAACCCTTGGGGGACCCGGCGAGGCGCTCCTGCAACGTCTCCCGACCGCGCTGGTACGCGACCTGGCCGCCAGCCGAGTGTCGGGGATGATGCACCTCCCGCTCGACGGCATCAGCACGCAGGCGTTCGCGAAGGTGATGGAGGCGGTGGGATCGAACATGCCTCCCGGCCCGGTCGGGCTCGATCCTACGATCGCAGCGCGGGCGATCATGACGACCCTCGGCCCGTTGTCGTCCTTGACCGTGTGGCTGCGTCACGACGAGCAGGCCGTGACGGCCCGCATCGCGGTGCAGCTCATCGGGGACCCGGCCACCGACGAGGGACGAGACGCGCTCGCGGCTGCGACCGCCCTCGTCGAGGGCAAGGATTCCGAAGGCTCGTTCGCCGCCCTCGTCGAAAAGTACGCTGGGTCGTCGCGAGCATCCTCCTACCGCATTCGCGCCGGACAGGAGCCCGACGCGGCCATCGGCGGCGCTTTCATGGTCGGCGTCGCGGCGACCGTCGCAATCCCGGCACTCACGAGGTACGTCGAACGAGCCAAGGCGGCCGCTATCGCCCCCTGAGCGGCCCGGGGTCGGGCGTCACCATTCGGCCCGCGAGGGTCGGCTGGCCTCGCCGTGCGTGCCCGCGTAGCGGCAGTCGAAATACCCGGTCGTGCCGACCTGCACCGTGAAACGACCGAGCACCCAGGTGAGGCCGGCCTCCCAGTCGGGGCCACACAAGAAGTGCTCACGGTTGCTTCCGGCCCCCGCGACGGGCTCGCAGCCCCAGGCGACGAGCTGCTCGCGGGTCTCCTGCCGACGTCGCGCGGCCTCGGCTTCGTCCTCGATGGTCCACATTCGGGCGATGGCGGAAACCACCCCGGTGTAGTTCTGCTCCGTCAACGATCCGGACTCCCACGGGACATAGCCGAGGGTGATGACGTCCTCGTTTGGCGGCGGGGAACAGACGTGCCCGGAAAAGGACGGCACGAGAGCGCGGCAGGCCTTGATGACGCGTGGTGCTTCGCAGCCGAGGTCGACCTCCGACGCCTCGCGTCCCAGATCGCAGACGAAGCGCAGCGGTGAATCCGTCTGGCCACAGATCGGCAGCGCCCCGGGCGAGAAGCTCGCGACCGGCGCGACCTCCTGCGAGCCCTTTCTGACCTCCCGCGGCGCCGCCTCGACCTCGGCCCGCTCGCTCGCCCGCTCCTGCGTCGTGTCGCGCGAGGATGCATCCTGACACGCCCCCAGCCCCGCGATGAGGAACGCTAGTCGCCCCACACGACGACCCGCCTCGACGACCGAGCACCTTCGAAAGCCGACGCACGTTCGTGCACGCCCTCGACTCTATCACCCGTCGGAACCGGAGGGGATCGACCGCTCGAAGATGCGGCAGCCGAGCCGCCGACGCCCAGGCAGCCCCCCGTGACCGCACCTTGCACCGAGCCGGGGCGACCTCCTCGTATCCGGTGAATCTTCCGCGTGACCTCGAGCCACGTGTCGAAATCGGCCTCGGGTTCCACTCGTGACACCGAGACGCGTAGTCGTCGATGCGAGCGAGCAATAATCGCTCGAGCACCCCAGCGAACGCCGACCGAAGCCGATCGAGCTCGCCCAGGGAGAGCTTGGGGAGTTTCTCGACCGCGTCGGCGTGCACCATCCGAGGCACAGCGCAGCACGTGCGGCGGCACCGCGCGTCAACCGCCGAACCTCCGAGATCTTCGCAGAGTCGTCGAGGTCGCCAACCTCCACGACCCGTGCTTCGCGCTCGTGCTCACGAGGCGCTGTGGCCCGACGAGACGTCGCGATCCGAGGCCTCCTGTTCATGGGCATCCCGGGATCGGCCGTCGTTCGGGACCAGAGGGCGGCCGGGGCCGGAGGGCTCGATGTCTCGGGAGACTCGTGGTTCGTCGACGTGCACGGGGCCGTGTTTGGCTCGCAGCTCGGGATCCTTGTGCTCGCGGACGACCCGGAACAGGCCGGCGGCGAAGGGCTCGTCGCTCTGTGCGGGCGCGACCATCTCGATGCGCTCGCGCAACGCGAGTCGATCCATCTCCAGCGCCCGGTGGTGGCAAAACGGGTTGTTCCCCGGACGGCCCAACAGGGGCTCGCTCGCCGCCGTGCAACCGGCCATGCAGGTCTCGGCGTAGTAACACTCGCGGCAGTACCCCCACAGGTCGTCGAGCGTCCGATGCCGGAAGTACGCGAGCTCGGGGGCTCGTTCCCAGATCTTCCGCAACCCGTGCTCGCGCCAGGACCCGCCGCTGTTGATCGCGCCACCCAGCGAGGGACAGTTCTTGACGTTGCCGTTGCTCTCGATCGCGATGGTGAATCGCCCTGCGTCGCACCCGGTGAAGTGGCCCGAGGCCCGCTTTTGCAGCTTTCGCAACTCGAGCTCGTAGGGTCCGAAGTAGCCCAGGTTGTTGCCGGGCCACAATACGATCCCCAGCTCACGACATCGCCGGGCCACTCGGTGAAGGGTCTCGAACAGCTCGAGGTACATGTAGGGCTGCAGGACGAGGTCGGCGTGGTCCGCCGCGTTTCCGTGCGGACAGGTGATCTGGAGCTGCCAGGCGCTGACACGTTCGCGCGCCAGGTGCTCGAGCAGATCGAGCAGCTCGTACCGACTGCGCGCGTTGATCTGCGTGTTCACGGCGATCCGGCACCCCGCCTCTCGTACGTTGCGCAAAGCCTGGAACGCGCGGTCCCAGCTCCCGGGGTGATCGCGAACCAGGTCGTGGGTCTCGGCCAGGCCATCGATCGAGACGTTCACGCTCTGCACCCCCGCCTCGACCATGGCCTCGGCGCGCTGCCGGGTCAGGTTCAGCCCCCCGGTGGTCAGCGAGCACGACATCCCGTGATCCCGAATGGCCCTGATCACGAGAATGAAGTCGTTGCGCAGGTACGCCTCGCCCCCGATCAGGGTGACTTCTCCGACGCCCAACTCGGCGAGCTCGCTCACCAGGCGCAGCGCCTCGTCCGTGGTCAGCTCGTCGGGCCGCGCCTTCCCGGCGCGTGGCCCACAGTGCAGGCAGCGGTGATCGCAGGCCAGCGTCAGCTCCCACACCGCGAGTGCGGGGCGGGGAGACGACGCTTCCTCCTCGGGGAGAACCCCCCGGGTCCGGTACGCCTTCGGCAGGCTGCCGACGATGGGCAGCCTGCGACGCGCGTCGTCCAACCGCATGGCGGTCAGCCTTCTTCGGGCTCGACCACGCCGGTGCCGGCGTAGTCCTGGCCGCCCGAGTCGGTGCCCGGGCTGCCACTGGTCGTCGAGCCGGTGTCGGTCTCGGTCTCGGTCTCACCACCCGTCGAGCCCGTCGTGAAGTCCAGGGTGGTCGTGCCCGGACCCGCATAATCCTGCGCCCCCGAGTCGGGGTCGACGTGGGTGGTGCTCGAGCCGGTGTCGACCCCGGTGCTCGCGTCGGTGTCGGACTCGCCGGTCGCCGACGCGCTCATCGTCGCCGCCGTGGTCTGCTCGTCGTCTTTGTCCCCGCACCCCCACAGGGCGAGTCCCAGCGCCACCACCAGCGTCGTACGCTGTGGCGAAGCCTCGACCGTCCCGAGCGTCGTGCCGCAAAACGGACAGCTCGTCGATTGCGGCCGGATGTGTCGTTCGCAGGAGGGGCAGTTCCAAAGCGCCATCTGATCACTCCAGGTCAGGCCAAGGGGTCATGCGGACCGCATCCAGCGTAGTCGATCTGCGGTATGGGCGCAATGCCGCACCGACTTTGGCGAAGCGATTCGGGCAGGCGCCGGCACGTCTGCAAGCAGGTCGCGCGAGCAGGCTCGAGCGCGCGGCTCGGGTGTATGGTGGTGGAGATGAGAACGGGGTCGGAGTCGACGAAGTTGCTTCGAGGATCTCTCGCGGGCGTGCTGGTGTGTCTCGCAGCATGCTCGGACGAGACGATACCCACCGTACCCGCGACGTTCGAGGTGAGGCCCGGGGTCGAATTTGCGACCGTGGTGGGCGCCGAGCCGGGGGTCCCGCTCACGCTGTACGACGCCGACGGAGAGCGCTTGATCACGATGATCACCGACGATCTCGGTCAGGCCCACTTCGCGTACGTTCCCGACGAGCACTTGGTGATCGAATCGGGCGAGGGCACGCGGTTCCCGATCATCGAAGGCGGAACCCTCGAGGCCGGCGAGTACGTCATTCGCAACGACGAGGCCCGCCCGATCGAGGCGAGCGATCCGTTCACGGTGCTCCACGTCGACGACATCCCCGATCCGTCCTTCTACGAGTCCCAGACGCTCACCGGCGTCCACACCGCGCTCCTGGGCGGTCTGGCCCCCGGCGAGGTCGAGCAGGACGGCTTTCAGTACATCGAGATGCGGGACGGCACCAAGTTGAGCGTGATGGTCCGATTCCCCGACCCCAACCTGTACGGACCCGGCCCCTGGCCCACCGTCGTGGAGTACTCGGGGTACTCTCCCTCCAAACCCAGTGCGCCCGAACCCGGATCGATGATCGCGAATCTCCTCGGATACGCGACGGTGGGCGTGAACATGCGGGGAACGGGGTGCTCGGGCGGCGTGTTCGACGTGTTCAACCCCGCCCAGCACGCCGACGGGTACGACGTGATCGAGACCGTGGCTCGCCAGGACTGGGTCCTGGGAAACCGCGTCGGCATGGTCGGGTTGTCGTATTCGGGCATCTCGCAGCTCTACGTGGCGTCCACCCGCCCCCCATCGCTCGCCGCCGTGACACCGCTCTCGACCATCGCCGATCCCTGGGAGATGCAGTGGCCCGGGGGCATCTACAACATGGGCTTCACCCGGCAATGGATCGAGCAGCGCAACGCGCAGGCCGAGGTCGACGGGATGGACTGGGTGACCCAGCAGGTGGAGATGGGTGACACGACCTGCGAGGAGAACCTCTCCCTACGCACCCAGAACATCGACTTCGAGAGCTTCTTGCACGGGATGGAGTACCGGCCGCGCGACGCAGACGATCGAAGCCTGCCCATTTTGGTGCAGCGCATCGAGGTGCCCGTCTACCAGACCGGCGCGTTCCAGGACGAGCAGACCGGAGCTTCGTTCGCGAGCATGCTCGATCACTACACGTCCACCGACACCACCAAGTTCATCCTCTTCAACGGCCGCCACCCCGATGGCTACAGCCCGCTGGTCCTCACGCGTTGGTGGGAGTTCCTCGAGCTGTACGTAGCCGAACGCGTCCCTCGGATGGATCCGCTCATCCGCTCCGCCGCTGGTGCCGAGTTCTCGGCCGCCTTCGGGGTCCAGGGGCTCGGCTTCGAGCCGGATCGGTTCGCCGACTTCGACGACGACGACTATGCGGGTGTGTTGGCGGCCTACGAGCAGGAACCTCGCGTGCGAGTGATCTTCGAAAACGGTGCCGGTCACGAGGAACCGGGGGCGCCCGTCGGCCGCTTCGAGGCCAGCTTCACCACCTGGCCGCCCCCGAACGCGCAACCCACCCGATGGTACCTCGACGCGGGCGGAGTGCTGGCGACCGAGCCCGCGTCGGCGCCCGGAGCCGACGCCTACCGGTTCGATGCGCAGGCCGGCTCCGTGACGTTCTTCGGCCCACGCGGGTACGAGCTCACGCCGCCGCTTTGGGACATCGACTGGACCGAGTTCGCCGAAGGCGACCTCCTGTCGTACGTCACGACCCCGTTCACCGAGGACACGGTGATCGCGGGCCCCGGCTACGCGAACCTGTGGATGCGCAGCGACGTGGACGACGTGACCGTTCAGGTCACCCTCACCGAGGTACGAGAGGACGGCATCGAATATCTGGTGCAGTCGGGCTGGCTTCGCCTGGGGCACCGAAAGGTGGACCCCGACCGGTCCGACGCGCTGCGGATCCATCGTTCCTACAGCCTCCAGGATTTCGAGCCGGTTCCCATCGGGGAATTCGTGGAGGTCCAGATCGCGATCCCGTCGGTCGCCCACGCGTTTCGGGTCGGCTCGTCACTCCGCCTGATGATCAGCGCACCGGGGCGCAATCACGGTACCTGGGAATTCGAGGCCCCTCCGTACGACGCGCCCCCCACCTTCTTGGTGGGCCGCGGAGGCGATCGGGCCTCGTTCCTGATGATGCCGACCGTCGCCGGCGTGCCCGTCGCCGAGGGCCTTCCTCCCTGTCCGTCGCTTCGCGGGCAGCCATGCCGCGAATATCGGCCCGTCGCCAATACCGTGGCCCAGTGAGCGGCGGCTCCATCCGCGAAGCGGGTTCGCCTCTTCATCGCCTCGCGGCGATCCCTCTTCCCCAACGCGCGTGTTCGCGGTAGCGTTCGGCTCATGCTTCGCGTTGTCACGCTCACCGCTGCCACTCTTTCTCTGGCCATGTTCGGGACCGCCTGCAACAAGGACGCGGCCCCGACCACGAACCCGGGCGATGCGGCCGCGGGTGGGGAAGACGAGCCCCTGGGTGCAACCGATGATCTGTTCGGCGAGGACGACGCGGACGGGGACGCCACCGACGAGGCGACCGACGAAGCCGCCGAAGAGGATGAAGGCGGAGGCTGGTAGTCGCCGCAGCCCCTGCTCGACCACGCTGTCGCTGCTGTCGCTGCTCGCGGTCGGGTGGGGGTGCAAGCTCGACGGGGTCGATCGACCCGTCGACGAGGATGTCGCGATCCAGGACGACGAGGCGAGCTCGAGCGTGCCTCCGCGCAGGGTTCGCCTCGCGCCGTTGTCCGACTTCGAGGCGCAGCGGCGCGTGGCGACCGATTTCGCCGCGCTCCCGCCGGGATCGCGTGCGACCGGGCCCAACCCCCACGCGATCGTGCACCTGGGCGGTGACGATTTCGTCGGGACGTTGCGTGGGTCCGATGCGGTCGTGTTGCTCGATGCATCCGGTCGCGAGCGTGATCGACAGCCGGCCCCCGCGGCTCCGGTCGCGGTGGTGACCACCGGGCACGACGAGGTGTTCGTCGCCGGGCTCGAGAGCTCGACGCTGCTCCGCTACCGCGTCGACGGCGATATTCTGGTCCGGGCGGGTGCCATCGAGGTGGACGACGCGACGGGGACGCGCGCGCTGTCGACTGGCCCCGCAGGCACGCTGTACGCGGCCGACGAGCACCGCGGCGGCCTCACCTGGATCCGCCCCGATGCGAAGAAGGGTCCCCGCCAGGCCCGGTTCGATACGTGCCGCGGTCCGGTGGCGATGGCTCAGGGTGCGGGCGT
>CAZYSW010000014.1:0-27156 GCA_964650105.1 uncultured Nannocystaceae bacterium | reverse complement strand
CCCGTCGGCCCCGGGGTGTGGCTCCACCGCGTGCTCGCGGGCGCGTGGGTGCTGCTGCACGGGTTGCTCGCCCCGTACTGGGCTCACCTCGAGACCCGAAACATCGCGGCCTACGATCGAGACGCGCAGGCCGTCGCGGCGAGCATGCAGGACCCCGCGTCGCCCGATCGACGCCTCGTGCTGCTGACGGCGACCGATCCCTGGACGTTGCTGTACCCTCCGACGACCCGGGCCATGCAGGGACACCCGATGCCAGCGTCGTGGTGGGTGCTCTCGATGGCGCCCTACCGCCATCGGCTCACCCGCGTCGACGATCGAACCCTGGAGCTGGCGGTCGAGGGGGGGGCGATGCTGCAGACACCGGTCGAGCGCCTGTTTCGGCGCGCACCCATGCGCGCGGGCGAGCGCGTCACCGTGCCCAGTCTGACCGTCGAGGTCCTGGAGGTCGACGATCGCGGCGGGCCGATCCGTGTCCGCTATCACTTCGATCGCCACCTCGACGATCCGTCCCTGGTCGTGCTGTTCTCCAGCCCGCGCGGCATCGTCCGCTATCCCCTCGGGCCCACGGCCAGCACCGTCGTCGTCGCCCCCGGCACCCCGCCGTCCGGCATCGTCCGCCTCGCGACACCGTAGCCACCCGAACGGTCGGCCACCGCGTCACAGGACATGGCCGTCGACGCGGAGCTGGAAGAGGAAATAGGGCGGCATGCAGATCCCGCGATCGGAGGCCGAGCGGGCGCAGATGTAGTCGTCGCGGCAAGGACGATCGACGTCGCAGGCCCGTAGCGCGGCCGGATCGGCGTGGTCGAGGATGCACTGCCGGAAGGGTCGCTTGCGGCCGATGCAGGCGTTGAAGTCCTTCAGGATGGGAATGAGGCCACACACCTCGTCGGCGGTGGCCGCCGAGCAGGCGACGGCGCACATGCCCGCCGGAAATCCACCGTAGTTGGTGAAGCAGGCGCCCCCTCGGCTGCAGCTTCGATGGGTCGCGTCGCGGACCCGATCGCGGTGGGGGTGAGCCACGAAATCGACGGTTCCGATCTCGCACGGATCACCGGCACCGTGCTCGTGCTCGGGCACGCACACCCCCATTTCGTCCTCGTCCACCCGCAGGCAGACGAACCCCTCGTCGCAGGTGTAGGCAGCCAGTCCCGGGTCGCCCAGGCCGCAATGCGACCCGTAGCCGCCCTGCGCCCGTTCGGCATCCGAGAGTGGGCGCGCGTAATCGGGAACCTCGCGGCGCACGAGCGCTGCGAGGATCCGTTCGCGGCGCACCAGCTCGCCGTCGAGGTGTGGCGATCCGGGCAATGCGATCGCGTCGACGACGGCCTCGGGATCGGCCTCCTCACCCAGGAGGTGAAAGCCCGCCACGCTGCGGGTCTGGTGGCAGCCCATGCAGCTCAGGCCGTCGAGGCGGCGCAGGAAGGCGACCGGGCTCGACACGTGCGTGCGGCCCGACAGGTCGAGATCGGCGAGCTCGGAGGGGTCGAAGAGCTGCGCGAACGGCCGATTGGCTCCGCGCGCCAGCCCCCGCGGCGTCACCGAGATCGCTCGCGTGGCCAGGAACCGGTCGGGCAGCACCGCCGTGCCGGCATCGATCGCGTCCAGGTGCGCGGGGTCGCGGAGCCAGGCGAGCAACTCCGCACGCAGCGAGGCGTCCCGGCGCAGGCGCGGCACGTCCGGGGTGTTCTCCAGGGGGGATGGGACCAGCCCCTGGGGGGTGACTCGAAACACGCGCAGGACGTATTCGGCGTGGCCGGCCATGTCGGGGCGAATGGTCGAGGGCCAGCGGGCGACCTGGACGTCGACCTCGACCGACTTGGGCTCGCCGTACGGCGCACCACGCAGGGCGACGAGCGGACCGTCGTCCGACACCAGCCACGCCGCCGACGGGGTGCCCTCGGGTGCGTGCCAGCGTCGAGCGACCTCCCGGCAGTCCCCCGTCTGATGGTGGACGACGTTGACCGTCATCGGCAGGCGCGAGTCGATCTCCGTGTCGCCGCGCGTGGTCGTGTACGCGAGCCGATAGATCAGGCGGAGCTCGCCGCAGGTGCTCGGGGCGAACGGCTGGCGGTCGACGCGGTTCACCACGGCCACCAGCTCCAGCCGGGTCTTGGGCGATCTCAGCCACCGGGCATCGAAGAGGCGATGGACGTGGCGCATGCCGACGCCGCTTCTGGGATCGGCGCGGGCGAGCTCTCGCAGATCTGCGGTGAGCGTGTCGGCGATCGCCCTCCAACGCGGGTCGGAGGCCATGTCGGCGGTCTGCGGTGCCTCTCGACCGAGGACCACGCCACCGAACCCACCGAGCGCATCGTCGACGGCCCGAACTACCGCCGCGTCGGTCACGATCACCACCGGTGTGCCCGGATCGGGCGCGGACGCCGGGGCGTCGGGACGCCTCGGCCCGGCGTCGATCGGCACGGCCGCGGCGGGCTCGGGGTCCTCGCGGCGCAGCGGGACCTCGGGACTCGGGGGCCGAGCGCAGCCCGTGACCAGCAGACCCGCGAGGAGGGCGGCCCGGTTCGTCACGCGCGGCATCGTAGCGTGTAGGTCGGTGATGGGCACGCGGATGCGAGGCGGCGTCGCGGCGGGAGATCCACAGACCGTGCGCGCGGGCGTGGAGATCCTGCGCGCCGGAGGCACGGCGGTGGATGCCGTGTGCGCGTCGGCCTTCGCAGCCGTCGTCGTCGAGGCGCCGCTGTGCAGCTCGGCGGGCGGCGGCGCGGTGTCGTTCGGCGACGCCCGATCCGGCTTTCGGGTGCTCGACTTCTTCGCCGCGGCACCGGGCCTGGGCTCGCCCCGTCGCGTCGGATCGGAGCTCGACTTTCGTGCGGTGGACGTCGACTTCGGTCCCACCGTGCAGCAGTTCCACGTGGGCCGGGGGGCGGCGGCGGTGCCCGGGGCCTTGCCGGGCCTCCTCGCGGTGCACCGCCGGGGGGGCGCCTGCCCCTGTCGGAGGTCGTCGCCCCGGCGGTCGAGCTGGCCCGACACGGCTATCGACTGTCGGTCGGCATTCGGTTCGTCATCGACGTCTTGCAGCCCATCTTGTCGTCGACGCCCGAGGCCCGGGCGATCTTCGCCGTCGACGGCGAGGTCCCCGAGGTGGGCAGCGTCCTGTACAACCGCGATCTGGCCGCCTTCCTCGAACGGGTCGCGGGCGAGCGCGAGGCGGTGCTCCGCGGGGCGTTCACGGACGCGCTGGTGGACGCGTGCGGTCCGGACCGTGGCGGTCTCGTCACCCGCGAGGACCTCGAGACCTACGCGCCCCGGCTGGTCGACCCGCTGCGGGTTGACCTGGGCTCCCACACCGTCGTGCTCACCAACCCGCCGCCGTCGTCGGGGGGCGCCCTCGTCGGGCTCGGGCTGCATCTGGCTCGAGGGGTGCTCCCGAACGGCGGAGACGATTTCTGCGGACCCTCCTGGGTGCTGGAGATCGCCGACGTGCTCCGTACGCTGTCGCTCGCGCGCCGGCGCGGCTACGACACGTGCGTGCGCGACCCCGAGGCGGCGTCGCATCTCTTCGCGCCCGAGGCCCTGGCGGATCTGCGCGGCGCCCACACCGAGCTCCGGCGCGAGCACGGCCTGGGTTCGACCACCCACGTCAGCGTCCTCGGTGGAGACGGGGACGTGGCGTCGCTGACCATGAGCAACGGCGAAGGGTGTGGCCATGTGCTCGACGGCCAGGGGATCCACGTCAACAACTTCTTGGGCGAGGAGGACATCAACCCCGCGGGGTACCATCGCTGGGCGCCCGGGGAGCGCATGACCACCATGATGGCGCCGACGATCGTGCTGGAGGACGGGCGCCCCACGCTGATCCTCGGCAGCGGCGGGTCCAACCGGATCCGCAGCGCGATCCTGCAGGTCCTCCTGGCTCGCACCGTGGGCGGCCGCTCGCTGTCCGACGCGGTCGAGGCCCCGCGTTTGCACGTCGAGGGGGACCACCTGTGGTACGAGGCGTACGGGTTGAGCGAGGCCGCCGACCAGGCGCTGCACGACGCCTGGCCCAAAGCCACCCGCTTCGCCCAGCGAAGCATGTTCTTCGGGGGCGTGCACGCCGTGGGCCTCGACGGCGAGGCGATTGCGGGCATGGGGGACCCGCGTCGGTGCGGTGCATTCGAGGCCGCGTGAGGCGAGCGCGGTCCTGACGGATCGCCGTCCCCGAAATCGACGACGTTTCGCCGGCGATCGTTTACGGTCCGTCTCCGAGATCCCGGTGGCACCCCGCGTCCGGATTGCAAGGCGACCTGGCGCCGCGCCGTCGAGTCGGCCGGTCGACGTCGACGCCGGGAGATCGCGGTCGCGGTGTCGCGCCGTCCGTGTGAAGTCGGATGGGGCGGAGTACGTTGGCGGGCGGATGCCGGATCGGACTCGGGTGGATGGGATCGTTTGTCTGTGGATGCTCGCGAGCGCGTGCACGGTGAGCCAGCCGGATACGTTCGATTTCGGAAGCCCGGGCGGTCGGGTGACGCCGGCGGGCGATGCGGAGGTGTCCACGTCGAGTGCAGCGTCCGATGCTGCAGACACCATCGGAGGCGCGATCTCGGCGACGGGCGGTGCGGAGCCGATCACCAGCAGCGACGGCTCGGACGCGACCATGACCACCGGGGCCGTGCCCACCTCCGACACCGGCTCGAGCTCCGAACAGAGCACCACGTCGGGCCCATCGAGCGTGTGCGGCGACGGCATGGCCGAGCTTTCCGAGGCTTGCGATGGGGAGGACCTGCGGGGCGCGACGTGCTGGAGCGAAGGGTTCGGGAACGGGACGCTGGTCTGCGCCGACGATTGTGAGCTCGACGCGTCGGGGTGTAGCGACCCTGCGTGCGCAACCAGTATCGAGCCGCCCGGCGGTCCTTGTCCCCCGGCATGTACCAACGGTTGCGACCAGGCGGCCAAGACGTGCTACGTCGACTGCATTGGACCCGGCGCGTGCTCGAACGCCACGGTGACGTGCCCCGACGATTGGGCCTGTCACATCATGTGTGCGGGGGGCGGCGCCTGCACCGCGGCGACGCTGCGCTGTCCCACCGATTACGACTGCTGGATCGTGTGTGACGGCTCCTCGCCGTGCGATCACGCGATCTTCGAGTGCGGGGATGCGCCGTGCTCGATCACCTGCACCGGCGGCTCGCCGTGCGCGGGCTCGACGCTGCGGTGCGGTTATGGTGACGCCTCGCTGCAGTGCGTCGAGGTGAGCTACGTTCAGCCTGCGCCCGTCGCCGTACCCGACGTCCAGGCCGAGTGCGCGTGCACGGTCGACGGCTGCTGACGCTCACGAGAGATCGATTCCCTGCTCGCGGCACCGCGCATCGATGGGCCCGCGATCCTTGGGGTTGAGCATGCCCACCAAATAGCGAGCCTGCTTGTCGTCCTTCAGATCGCACGCCGCCAACGCCATCAAGATCAGGGCGTCTTTGCTGCGTCGGGCCCGGTTGCTGGCCCTGGCGTCGTCGAACGCCTTTTGCGGGTCGCCCCGGTCGAGCGCCCGCCTTGCGGTGCGAAGCAACTCGTCGGGGCTCGCTCCGTCGCCGCGGTAGTTCAGGTCGATCTTCTGCGCCTTGCAGGCCTTCATGATCCGGCTGCGCGGTTCGCTGCCCCGGAGCTTCCGATAGGCGCTGCGCGCCTTGGGTCCGTCCAGCATTTCGCACGCGGCCAGGGCCATCTGCTCGAGCGCCTCGTTGCTCCGATCGGCGGCGTAGGCCTTCTCGGCCTCGGCGTAGGCGGCCTCGGGGTCGCCCGACACCACGGGCGTCGACGATCGGCTCGGCTCGGGTGCGGGCGGCGTCGGGTCGTCGGCCTCCGGCGGCGCCAGGTCGTCTTCGGTCTCCGGCGTCGGATCGTCGGCCTCGGGCAGCGGCGCGTCGCCCTCCGGCTCGAGCTCGGCCGGCACCTCGTCGTCGCCCTTCGAGGCCGCGCCGAGCGAGGGCGCGTCGTTCGGGTCGAGGTCGTGGGTCGGCGTCGCGGCGTCGAGCTCGGGCGCCGCCGCGCGGTCGGGAGTGGCGGGTGTCGGAAGCTCGGCCTCGGCCACCCGTCTCGTCCTGTCCGCGGCGTCGTCGCCCCCCGCCCCGGCGCCTCCGCGTCGATCAGCCACCGGCGCGGCGTCGCGCCCGGTCGACTCGCGATCGCCGGCCCAGGACAGCAGCCCCACCGCCACGATTGCCGCCAGGCCCCCGGCCCACAAGATCGGCCGGTTCCAGCTCGGGGCGGTCGCCGCGGGCGCGAGCGCAGGGCGAGCCCCGGACGACCTCACGTCGTGGGTCGCGGCGACGTCGTCGTTCACCGCTTCGTCACGGTCACCGGCGGTCGTGTCGTCGCGCGCCGCCAGGTCGCGATCGCTCGTCGCGGCGACGTCGTCGCTCGTCGCTTCGTCACGGTCACCCGTGGTCGTGTCGTCACGTGTCGCCGAGTCGCGATCGCCGGGCGCGGCGACGTCGTCGCTCGCGGCGTCGTCACGGTCACCCGTGGTCGTGGCATCTTCGCGCTCGGTCGCCGCCGCGGCGGAGGCCGACGCGGCCGTCTCGCCCTCGTCCCTCGCGGGTGCGACGTCGCGGGTCTCCGTTGCGACGTCGTCTGCTGCCGGAGTGGGGACCGTGCCGGTCGCCGCTTCGGTGTCCCGTTCCCCGGTCGACGCGGGCTCGCCGGTCGCCGTCGCGACGACGTCGGACAACGTGGGTCGTGCATCGTCGTCGTCCTGGTCGGAGGCTCGGTCCGTGCCGGTTGCCGACGCGACGACGTCGGACGTGGGTCGTGCATCGTCGTCGTCCTGGTCGGAGGCTGGGGCCTCGCCGGTTGCCTCGACGTCACCGGGCGGCTCGACGTCACGCGACGTCGTCTCGACCCCCTCGCCGTTCGCCGGGGCGAGGGCCGTGGCCGCGTCGGCCTCGACGGGCTCGGTCGCCTCCGTCGGGCTCGCGACCGCGGTCGCCGACGGCTCGGTGTTGGTCGCGGAATCGAATGCAGGCGGAGGCGCGACCGGTGCGGCCGCATCCAGTTTCGGAACCGGCGGCACGACCGGCGCGGGGGCGGGGACGGGAGCGGGTGTCGCTTCGGGTGTATCGCCCAGAAGCTCACCCCAGCCGTCATCGATGTCGGACGTCGAACCGGCCACGCGAGATGACGATGGTGCCATGCCCCGCGGGCGAGCGACAGCATGCGCACCATGCGACGACCGGTGAAGCTCGCGCCCCGCCGCCGCGAGCGACCGGCTTCAGGGGGTCACGCGTGCGGGAATCCTCGCCGTGCGACGAAGGACGGGCACGCACGGCCGGGCTCGCGAGGCGCAGCCTGAACACCCATCGCGCCGCCGACCTTGTCGTTCCGCTCACAGTTTGCGCAGCACGACCACGGCTCACCGCACCGTCGGGAGCAACTCCATCGCGCGCACGAGGAGCTCCCGCTCGTCGTCGGTGATGCGGTCGTCGCCGAGCGCGATCTGAAACAGACCGTCGAGGATGCGGCTCCGCATGCTGCGGAGCTGCCCGAGCTCGTCGAAGTCGACGACCTGATCCTCCTCGACGCGCGATGCCAGCGCCTCGAAGTCGGACAGCAACGCATCCATCCCGCGCAGCAGCGCGCGCTCGTCGGTGGTGACCTTCCCGTCTCGTCGCGCGACGGCTCGCATCTCGGCCATCACCGTCTCCCGTGAGGCGGGCACCGGCGGCCGATCGGCGAGCACTTCGCGGGCCGATCCATCCAGCTCGAGAAACGCCGTGACCGCGCGCCGGACCACCCCCGGCCACGGGCTCGAGCGGTCGAGGTAGCGCAGTGCCGCAGCGAGGTCGCGCAGCTCGAGCTCCAGCATCGCACGGAGCGCTCGACCCACGTCGTCGTCCTCCAGGCGAATCACGTGGGAAGGAAGGGCGAACCGTTGGGCCACCAGCTCGCGCGACGCCTTGTCGCCACGGCCACGCATGAATCGACCCACGTCGTGGGCCAGCCCCACCGCCGATGCGCCCAGGCGCAAGACCAGCTCGGTCGCCGCCGGGTGGGTGGACGCGTTGGGATCCCCGCTCATGACGCCTGCGGCCAGCAAGACCAAACCGAATCCTGCACCGCGTGAGCCGGCCGCGATGGCCGGGCCCAGAACGTCGTCGAGCTGCGCGGCGCGGAGCCGAAACGATTGCGCGAGCTCGAGCAGACGATCGACCAACGCCTGGGTGAAGCGCTCTCCCCAGATCGACCACCCCTCGCCCTGCTGCATGCGTCGGCGTAGATCGGCGACGAAGCGAGAGCGCGGCCCGGCCGGATCGCCCGAGCCGTCCGCGACCGAGGCGAGCGACTCGAGATCGTCGGTGAGCAAGCCCGTCGCCGACGCTCCCGGATCGACGATCGCGTCGGGGCGACGGTCGGTCACCGACACCAGCAACGCGACGCGGTGGACGGCGTGGGCCTCTTCGCCGGTGATCTCGGCCCCGCGAAGCAGGTCGCGCAGAGCGTAGCCCACCAGCGCGGCGCTGTCGTGCAGGCAGCGTTCGGCGCCCAGCATGGCGTCGAGGAGCTCGTCGTGCCCCCGGTGCGAGAGCATGACTTCGCGCAGCCGTGTGGCGTCCCCGTCGAGCACCGCGGGATCGAACACGTTGGACAACTCGAAGATCTCACGAACGTCCATGCATCGCCTCCGGGCCCCGCCGCATGCCAGGAGGGTATCGGAGAAGCCCTGCAGGTGACGACACCGTGCGCTCGACGGGGACGGTGCCATCGCCTCGCGGGACTTTCCGAGACTCTCCTGGACCCGGAGCGTCCATCGGACGGGGTCGGAGCCGACGAGCCTCGTCGGGAGCGGTGTCGTGCGGGTCGAGGTCCGAGACGTCCACCCCCGGCAGCCGCCGGGGGCAGATGGCGAGGTGTGCCGCCTCGGCGAGGGTGGGGTAGCCTCGTCGGGGTGAGCCCCGCCGAGATCGCCGCGCTGCCCGATCGGGCGACGGTGCGGATCGAGGTGCCCCGGGGCAGCTTCGTCAAGCGCCGACCCGACGGAAGCATCGACTTCGTCTCGCCGCTGCCGTGCCCCTACAACTACGGGAGCGTCGTGGGGACCGTCGCTCCCGACGGCGATCCCCTCGACGCGCTGGTGCTCGGCGAGCCGTTGCCTGTCCGCGCCACGGTCGACCTCCCCGTACGCGGTGTGATCGGCTTCGTGGACGCGGGCCAGTGCGATCCGAAGCTGGTGTGCAGCGCAACGCCGCTCACCCGGCGCGAGCGGGCCGGCATCGAGCGCTTCTTCGCGCGCTACGGCGTGCTCAAGCGGATCGTGAACCTCGTGCGGCGCGAGCGTGGCCGTACCGCGTGCACCGGTTGGCTCCGATGAGCCACGCCATGCGGCACCGGTGGCGCCGATCACGTTCACCGACCGGGCGCTGCACGAGCGGTCCGCCGGGCATCGGAGACGTCGCGTGGGGAGAGCACGCGGTCGATGGCGCCGGCCAGGCGCGAGACCGAAGCGAGATCGGGCATGGCTCGGGCGTCGCGCAACGCAGCCGGCGTCGGCGGGGACGGGGTTCCTCGCCTCGCCGGACCCTGCCGATCCCCTGCTAGATTTCACCCGGAGCGATGGCCAACGGAACGCGTCGGGCCGCGATGGTCGGCAGGGTGATCGAGGCGCTGGCCCGGGCGCCGGCACCTCGCGTGCGGCTGCCCCCGGCAGTGGTGGAGCAGCTCTTCGCCGCGCGTCGATTCGCCGCGCGTCTGCGACGAAAAACGGTGCGCGTCGGCGCGCTCACGCTCCCCTATCTCGAGGGCGGGGTCGGTGAGCCGTTGGTGTTGCTACACGGCTTCTCGGACAACAAGGACAGCTTCGTCGACGCCGTGCGTGGGCTGGTGGGCCGCTACCGCGTCGTGCTCCCCGACCTCCCCGGCTTCGGCGAGGCGTCGTCGCCCCTGCAGTTTCGCTATTCGCTTCGAACCATGGCGGCGGTGCTGCGGGAGCTGTGCGATGCGTTGGGGATCGAGCGCATGCATCTGGGCGGGAACTCGCTGGGCGGCGCCATCGCGGCCCGCTTCGCGCTCGACCATCCTCGCCGCGTCCGCTCGCTGGTGCTGGTGTGCGCCGCGGGGGTCGCGATGCCGCGCCCCAGCCCCCTGCAGCGCGAGCTCGATGCCGGTCGCAATCCGTTCGTGCTGCACACCTTCGAGGAGCACGCGGCCTTCATGCGCTTCGTCTTGGAGGTGCCGCCCCCGGTGCCCTGGCCCGTGCGGTGGCACCTCGCGCAGACCTTCATCGCGCGCGCCGAGCTCAATCGCAAGATCATGGACGACCTGCTCTCCGACGACATGGATCTCACCCCCGACCTGGTCCACATCGAAGCGCCCACGCTCGTCTTGTGGGGCGATCGCGACCGGCTCATCGACGTCTCGGCCGCGCACGTGTTCCACCGTCGCGTCTCCGACAGCCGGCTCGTCATCTTGCACGGCATCGGGCACTGCCCCCAGTACGAGACCCCGCCCCGCACCCAGGCGCTACTCGGGAGCTTTTTCGCCAGCGTTCGCGCGCCTTGACCCAGTGGGATTGCCCCGCCAGGAATGTTCGTCTCGGCCGTCGCGGCAAATCGCCGCACGCCGAAGGGGGCGGCGTTGTCCGGGGCGCACGGAGCTGTTAGCTTTCCGAAACGAGGATTTTCGATGACTGACTTGACTTACTCCAGGGACGCCCGGTTGTGGCTCGCGGCGTCCCTCGCCATGGCGGCGGCCGGATGCTCGTCGACCCCGCCCGACAGCACGACCGGCGAGCTGGGGCGCGGCCACTTTCAGTATATCTGTGCCGGAACCAACGACGTGTGGTGCCCCGACGGTATCGAGGCCCAGAGCTTCCCCTCCGCCTTCGCCGTCATGGGCAGCTTCTCTTTGGCCTACTATCCCGAAGACGGCAAGGCGCTGCCCGAGGTGCAACCGGGCTCCCGGTCGGCGATCACCAAGCAGGGCGACGTCTTCACCATCCAGATGCCGGGCTACGTCGCCGTGCTCGCCCAGACCACCTTCGGCGACGTGGTGGATCTCCTGCACCTGTCGGCGCGCCCCGTCGCGCAGCTCGAAATCGAGGCCGGCGGTGCCCCGCTGAGCATGGCCGAGCTCGGGCTCGGCGAGCGCGTGCGCCTGCGCGCGCGGCCGCAGGACGCCGGGGGCGTCCTCTTGGCGGGCTCGCTGTCCTACGCGTGGACCTCCACCGACGAGACGGTCGTCCGCCTCACGTCCGACGGCGCGTCGCGCCAGGTCGAGATCGAAGCGGTCGGGACGGGCAGCGCCGAGCTGCAGATCGCCGTGGGGGGCCACTTCGCGCAGTTCGTGGTGCAGGTGTCCGAGACACCTCCCGGCACTGGGGAGGGAACCGACTCGAGCACGACGGCCTCCGACGAGACCACGAGCGACGCGACCGAGACGGCCACCGACACCGACTCGACCACCGGGGACACCACCACGACCGACAGCGAGCCGGGCACGACCGGAGATTCGACGGGCACGTCGGACGACTCGACGGGCACGACGGGAGGGACTTCGCGATGAGACGTTTCGCGCGAGCCTTCGCCGCCTTCTCCTTGCTCGGCGCGGCCTTGGGTTGTCAGCCGGACTTCGGCGTCCTGGAATTCGATCCCATCAGCACGCCGCCCACCAGCATCCAGCTTCGCTCCTTTCTGATCGAGATCCCCGCGGGCGTGGCCGTCGTGGTCGAGGCGAAACCCATCAGCCGCAACGACGTGGTCTACGGCTCCGACACGCGGGTCGATCTGATCTCGCAGGACCGCGACGTCCTGGTGGTGCAACGTCGTTCCGACCGCAGGCAGTTCGCCCTCGTCGGCGTCGCCCCGGGCGAGACCTGCGTCGAGGTGTTCATCGACGGTCGCTCCGAGGACTGCATCGACGCCGTCGTCACCCCCCAGCAGTGACGCGAGCGTCCGCCTCGGCCATCGCCTCCAGGACGATCGCGCGCATCCGGTCCAGCTTTTGGACCCGGGGGTCGGTGGTCGAGGTCGCGCGTCGGGCCTGCGCTCGCGCGGCCTCGATCTGCGACAGACGCCGAACGAGCCAGCGTTCCCAGGCCGGGCCGCGTCGCCTTCGCAGCACCGGTCCGAGTATCAGATCGGCCTCGCTCCAGGCGGCGATCGCCTCGGGCGGTCGCGGAGCCACCGCGAACACCACGTAGAACTTTCCGCCGTCCTCCACCAGCGTCTCGTCGACCAGGCTCCAGCAGCGGTCGCGGATCGCCGCGCGTACGCGCGGCCAACCATCGTTGGGCTGGAGCACCAACAACCGCAACGCGTCGAGCAGGTCGGGGGGGCCCTCCGTCAGCCGCAGCGTTCGATGCCCGCCCATGCCGGCGATCACCACGACGTCGACCTCGCCGGCTTCGAGCACCGACAACCCGTGGCCCAGGCGCACGTCCACGGCGGTGCGCCACGGCGCGAGGTTTCGGCGCGCCGCCTCGAGCGGTCTCGGGGCGATGTCGGAGGCGATGGCCCGTGCCACGTGTCGGTGCTGCACCAACCATCGGACGAGCAAGCCGTGGTCGGTCCCGACGTCCGCCACGCGGCTCCCGGTCGGAATCCGCTCGGCGATCGCCTGCAGACGCGCAGACAGCCCGGACACGCCGACGATGATGACCCTCCCCCCGTGTGCCGTCCACGTCCACCCTCACCGTCCGTGGACGGGGACGAAGCGGATCGACGAGGACCAGCCGCCCTCGTCGTCGTTCGCCCCCGTCCACGGTCGTCGGTCGTCGCTCGCGGCCGGGCGCGCGGTGTCGCTTCGCCGCCGGGAGCGGTCGCCGGCGATCACGCCTCGCCGTCGGCGTCTTCTGCCGGCTCGGCGTCCTCGGGTGCATCCGCCTCACCGTCGCCCGCGTCCGCGCCAGCCTCGATCGGATCGGCCTCGCCGTCCTCTCCGGGGCACGCCGCGAACTCGCAGTCGGGCCCCTCGCGCCCGACCGCGCTTCCGTCCGGACAGATCTTCGCGTCCTGGGTGCATACCATGGCGTTGGGGTCGTCGGGTGGAGCCGTGTCCTTCTTGGCCTGGCACCCGACAGCCGCGGCCAGACCCAGCCCGAAGGCGATGGTCGTGATGTGTTTCATGCCGCCCGAACGCCGCCCGCGTGACCTCCCTTTCACTCGTCGCCCCGCGTGGCCGCCAAAGGCGCAGGCCCCGTGCGTCACGACGCTTCGGATTCGGGCGGGTCGTCCGACGACGGGGGCTGCTTGGGCTTCCAGGCCTCGCGGGTTCGGCCGGGGAGCAAGCTGTAGGCGCAGGGGATCACCACCAGGGTCAAGAGCGTGGACAGGCTCAACCCGCCGATGATCGAGACGGCGAGGGGGCGGCGCAGCGAGGCGCCCTCGCCCAGCCCGAGCGCCAGGGGGATCAGGCCGAGCACGGTGGTGAGGGTGGTCATCAGAATCGGCCGCACGCGGACGTGTCCGGCCGACAGCAGCGCCTCGTGAACCGACATCCCCAGCCCACGCCGATCGTTGACCGCATTGACCAAGACGATGGCGTTGTTCACCACGATGCCACCCAACACGATCACGCCGATCCCCACCAGCGCCGACAGGGGGATCTCCGCCAGGTGGCATCCCAGGGCCGCGCCGGCCAGAGCCAGGGGCACGGTGACCATGATGAGCAACGGATGGAGCAGGCTCTCGAAGCTCGACGCCATCACCACGTACACCAAGAAGAGCGACAGCGCGATGGTGTAGCCCAGACTGACGAGCGAGCCCTGCATCTCCTCGGCCTGGCCGCCGATCACCGCCTCGACCCGAGGATCGTCGTCGGCGTGCGCCTCGAGCACGGCCCGCGCTCGCGCTGCGATCCCGCTCAGATCGACGTCGTCGGTCCGCGCCTGGATCCTCAGGCCACGCCGCCCATCGATGCGACGGATCTCCGAAGGGCCGGTCCCGGGCTCGACTTTGGCCACGGTGTCCAGCCGCACCCCAATCCCGTCGACCACCGCGATCTGGATCCTCGACACGTCCTCGACGCTGCTGCGGTCGGCCTTGGGAAGCTGGATGCGTACGTCGAGCTGGCGGTCGGGAGCGTACAGCGTCGTCGCCACCTCCCCCTGGATGGCCCGCTGTACCGCGATCGCAGCGTCTTCCACCGAAAGGCCCAGGCGCCCCAGGCGCTCGCGATCGAAGTCGACCCGCACCTCGGGCCGCCCGCGCAGGTCGTCGGGCGCCAGATCCAGCAGGCCATCGACTTCGCGCAGGTCCTCGAGCAGGCGCTTGGCGTGCTCGATCGACACGCTCGGATCGTCGGCGTACACCTGGATTTCGATCGGTGGCGCGAAGCTGAGCAACGAGGGGTGTCCCAGGCGAACGACCGCGTCGGGCTCGGGGTTGGCGGCCAGCATGCGCTCGAGCAACCGCGCCTCGGCCTGGGCCTTGTCGACCACCCCTCGATCGAGGCGCACGTTGATCTGCCCCAGGTGCGTGCCCTGCTTGCCCCCTGCCGCGCTGCCGGCCTGGCTGACGCTGCCGACCCGCGAGAAGCGGATCGCGACCTCGGGCGCGTCGGCGATCGCCCGGCTCATGGCCCGGACTGCGGTGGCGGTCCGCTCGAGAGAGGCCCCCGTCGGCAACGTGATCTGAACCAAGAACTCGTCTTGCTCGAGCTCTGGCAACAGCGTCTGTCCGCGCTGCGACGCCAGGTGCAGCGCGCCCACGCACGTGGACGTGGCCAGCACCAGCACGGTGAACCGATACCGCAGCGCGACGCGGAGCAACGCCGGATAGCGGCTCTCGATTCCGTCGTAGAGCACCGTGAACGGCCGCGCCACCAGCCCCAGGGCGAGCCCCAGGGCCTTGACGACCAGACCGACGACTCGAGTGAGCCGGGCCACGATCCACACCACGACGGCGACCAGCAGCGATCGCGGCGCGCGCATCTCCTCGGTCGCGGCGCTCTCGTCCTCCTCTCCGATCGCGAGCAGCACGGGGACCAGGGTCAGGCTCACGACCATGGACGACAGGATGCTGAAACTGACCGCATACGCCAGGTCGCGCACGAGCTGCCCCGCCACGCCTTCCACGAAGGACATGGGGAAGAACACCGCGACGGTGGTGAGCGTGGAGGCGACGACGGAGGCTGCGACTTCGGACGTTCCCTCCACGGCCACGGTTCGGCGAGGCACGCGTCGGCCCGCGCGCTCCCGTTCCTCCCGGACGCGCGCCACCGATTCGAGCACCACGATGCTGTTGTCGACCAGCATGCCCACGCCCAGGGCCAGCCCGCCGAGGCTCATGACGTTCAGCGAGACGCCCAGGGCGTCGAGGGGGATGAAGGTCGCCAATAGCGAGATCGGGATGGCCACGCCGATCACCACCGTGGACCGCAGGTCCCGCAAGAAGAACAGCAGCACCAACACGGCGAGCACGCCCCCTTGCAGGGCGGCGTCGCGGACCTCGTTCACGGCCGCCTCCACGAAGTCCGCCTGGCTGCTGGAGACGATCACCTCCAGTCCCGACGGCAGGGGGAGGCTGGCGAGCTGCGCCTCGACGCGCCGGGCGACGTCGACGATGTTGCCGTCCCCCTCCCGGTAGACGGCCAGCTCCACGGCCTCCTCGCCCTCGACCAGGCTCAGCTCCTCGCGGTCGATGGGGGCGCGCCGGATGGTCGCGATCTCGCGGAGGCGAAGCTCCGCGCCGTCGCTGCTGCGCACGATCACGTCGCCGAACTCTTCGGGGGTCTTGGCCTCGTGGATCGTGCGGATGAGGTAACGGTTGTCGCGCTCGGTGAGGGCGCCGCCGGGCCGGTTGACGTTGTCCCGCTGCAGGGCCGCGATGACGTCGTCGGCCGACAGCTCCAACGCCCACAGGCGCCACGGATCGATCTCGACGAGGACCTCGTCCTCCTCACCGCCGTGCAGGTCCACCGCTGCCACTCCGGGCAGCTTCTCCAGCTCGCGCTTGACGATGCGGTCGGCGACTTCGCGCAACGTGGCCAGGTCGGCGGGCGTCAGCACCCGTCCTTCGGTGCCCCGCAGGGCCAGCCGCATGATCGGTTCCTGCGACGGGTCGTAGCGGAGCACGAGCGGACGCGCGGCCGTCGTCGGCAGCTCGACACGGTCGAGCTTCTCGCGCACGTCGGCCATGGCCTGGTCGATGCGCGTGCCCCAGGCGAGCTCCAGCGTGACCTCCGAACGCCCCTCGCGAGAGACGGACTCCACGCGCACCACGCCGGGGACCGCTCCGACCCGCTCCTCGATGGGGCGCGTGACGAGTTCCTCGATCTCCGAGGGGGCCGAGTCCGGATCGGTCGTCTCGACGGTGATGGTGGGGTAGGCGAGGTCGGGCAAGAGCTCGACCGGCAGGCGCAGCGCCGCGACCAGCCCGAACAGCACGACCGCGATGGTGACCATCGTGGTGGTCACCGGCCGGATCACCGTGCCGGCGATGAGGCTGCGCAGCATCAGGACGCCTGCTGCGGTTTCTCGTCCGGTTCCTCGGAGGCCGAGCGAAGGGGCATGCCCTCGGTGATGCCCGCGTTGCCGGCCGCCACGACGAGGTCGTCGTCCGACAGACCCGACACGATCTCGACCCGGTCCTCACCCTGCAGGCCCAACTCCACCGGACGGCGTCGAGCCTTGCCGTCGACCACCACGTAGACGTGGGGCTTGCCGTCGACCTCGAAGATCGCCTTGGGCGACAGGCTCGGTACGCCGTCGCGGCTGTCGACGAGGACCTTGGCCCGGGCGAACGCGCCCGGCATGGCGCCCTCGGGGTATTCCCGAGCCTGCACCGTGAACTTGACGGTTCCCGTCAGGGCGTCGACCACCGGTGCCTTGCGGGCGACCGCCGCCTCGAAAATCGTGCCGTCGATGAGCTCGACCTCGACCTTGGTCCCCACCTTCACGGTGGCCGCGTCGCGCTCGGGCAGGTGCAGCTCGAGCTCCAGAACGCTCAGATCGGCGAGGCTCAGCAGGGGCGTGCTCGTCGTGGCGAGGTTCCCGACGTCCACGTGGCGAGCGATCACCGTGCCGGCGAACGGCGCTCGCACGATGCTCTGCTTGGCCTGGTGTTTCGACAGCCGCGCGGCGACCCGGGCCTGCTCCACCGCGTAGCGCTGCTTGTCGATCTCCTCGGCGGAGACGGCGTTCTTGGAGATTGATTCCAGGCGCCTGAGCTCCCGCTCCAGGCTGTCGAGCTCGACGGTGGCGGCCGTTGCCTGCAGCGCCTGCTCGCGGCCGTCGAGCCGCGCGAGGATGTCTCCGGCCTCCACCCGATCGCCTTCCTCCACGGTGATCGAGCGGATCACACCGAGCTGGGTGGGGACGATCTCCGCGGCACGGATGGCCTGGAGGGTGCCCGAGGTGCGGTAGTGCCGCTCGATCCGCGCCGTTTCGACCCGGGTGACCGCAACCTTCAGCGGCTCACGCCGCTCGCCCTTGCCCTCGGCGGCCCAGCTCGGGGAACCGGCGCTCTCGCAGGAGGCGAGCCCGACGATCGCGGCGCACGCCAACGCGGCCGCCATGACCGGGCGGGCCATGCGGCGCACGAGGCCGTGCTGCGGAATCGGGGACACGGGAGGGGAAGCGTGGGGGGCGGCTCGACGCGGGTTTTTGTGCCATCCTTCGGACGTGACGGGCTCGAGGCACGCACCCGATCGCGAGCTTCTGCTCGCGAACCATCGATTTCCCGGCGAGTATATCGTGAAGGCGTTCGGACCCGGCACGGATGGATTTCGGACCGCCGTCCGCAACTGCGCGCATGACGTCGTGGGTCCCGACCGGGTCCGCGTCGGCGAGCGGCTGTCTCGGCAGGGCCGGCGCCTGTGCGTGACGCTCCAGATCCAGGCCGAGACCGTCGACGAGGTGATCGACGTCTACGCTCGGTTGCACGGCATCCGGGAGCTCATGCTGATCCTGTGAGCGAAGTCACTTCTGCCTTCGAGCGTCATCTTCACACTTCTCACGTCGGAGCAAGCCTGATGCCGTTGTCGACCGCCATCACCCGTCGTCTGTCTGTCCTCCTGGTCGCCTGTTTGGCGTTGCCGCTGGGCGGTTGTCGCCCCAAAGCCGTCCGCGGCGGAGCGGGGACCGACAACCCCGATGTCGACGAGGGGGCCATGGGGACCGGGCTGGATCGCAAGGATCTCGAGTACCTCATGAAGGAGAACATGGAGGGCTTGATGAGCTCGCCGCTGTGGGGCGAGTGGAAGAGCACGGGCAAGCAGCCCGTCGTCGCCATCTGGCCCATCAAGAACGACACCACCGAGCACCTCGACGATCAGATGCTCACCCTCTTGTCGGACATGGAGACCGAGCTGATCAACAGCGGCGTGGTGGCCGTGGTCAGCCGTGAGCGCCAGGCCGAGCTCATCGGCGAAGCCCAGCTCCAGAACACCGCCGACTTCAACCCCGCCCAGGCCGCCCAACTGGGGCAACAGATCGGCGCCGACTACTTCGTGACCGGCAAGCTGCAGGCCGTGGACGAGCGCATGCGTGGCGAGCGTCGTGTTCAGTACTCCCTGTTCTTGCAGGTGCTCGACGTGGAGACGGGCATCGTTCGGTTCCAGAAGAAGTCCGCGCGTAGCAAGGCCATCGTCCGCTAGCGCGAGTCGGCGGACCACCGTGATGCGGCTGCGGTCAATCGCCCTGGTGCTCGTCCTCGTCGGAGGGGCTTGCGCCACGTACTCCGATCGTACGGAGGACGCACGGCAGGCCCTGCAGCGCGGCGACTACGACGGCAGCCTGCGGCAGCTCAACAAGCTGCTGAAGGTCAAGCGAAGCGAGAATCTTCCCGCCAAGTGGAAGAAGAACGACGCCCTCGTGATCCTGGAACGGGCCACGATCCTGCAGGCCAAGGGCGAGCACGAGCTCAGCGCGCGCGATTTCCAGGCCGCGGACAAAGAGCTCGAGCTCCTCGACATCGCGCGCGACGGCGCGGGCAAGATCGGCAAGTACATCTACAGCGACAGCGCGACCAAGTACAAGACGTCGCCGACCGAGAAGCTGGCCCTCAACGCCATGAACATGTGCAACTACCTGGCCCGAGGGGACCTGTCGGGAGCCAAGGTCGAGGCCCGACGCTTCACGGTCATGCGCAACTACATCCGCGACTACGATCCCGAGCACGAGCACCTGGCGTTCGGGTCGTACCTGGCGGGCTTCGTGCACGAGCGTCTCGGCAACGCCGACGAGGCACTGCGCTACTACGAAGAGGCCTTGCAAGAGCGGGATTTCGGCACCCTGGTGGACCCGATTCGGCGCCTCGCCGCGCGCGGAAGCTATCGCGGCGCGCGGCTGCGCGACTACCTGCCCACCGACGACGTGGCCGTCTCGCAACCGTCCGCCGGCACCTCGGACTCGACCCGGCCCGCGGCGAAGAAGGAGGCGACCCCCGAGGGCGACGCGACGACCGAGGGCGTCCCGCTGCAGACGGGAGATTCCCCGACCGAGCCCACCGACCACGACGCCCCACCGAGCGCGCTGGCCCCCGGACAGGCGCCGGTCGTCCCGCAACGGCCCCAAAGCGCGGCACATCCCGAGCTCGGGGCCCGGGCACCGTCCACCGTCGCGCGGTCGAGCGCCCCGGCGGGAGCGGGCGAGATCCTCGTCGTCGCCAAGGTCGGCCGCGTTCCGTACAAGATTCCCCAGCGCATCCCCATCGGCGCCGCCATCGGGATCGCCGGTGCGTTCGTCACCGGCGACACCACGCTGCTCGAATACGGGATGTTCAAGGTGGTCACCTACCCCGAACTCGTGCCCTCGGGCAGCCTCTTCGACCACGCGACCATGCGGGTCGACGGTCTGTCGGTCGGCATGGATCTGGCGAGCGACATCTCGGCCGAGATCGTCGACGAGTACGCCGAGCTCAAGCCCAAGATCATCGGAGCCGCGCTCACCCGCATGATCGCGCGGGCGGCGGCGGCTGAGGGGACCCGCGCGGCGGGGCGCCAGGCCAGCGAGGGTGGGGGGATCATCGGGTTTTTGGCGGCTGCGGCCGTCGAGGGGACCCTGGTGGCGCTCGACAAGCCCGACACCCGAAGCTGGACCACCCTTCCGGCCCGGATCTACATCGGCAGAACGATGGTTCCGGCCGGGTCCCACCAGGTCCAGGTCGTCGCCGGCGGACCTGGAGGCAAGGAGGTCCACACCGTGGACGTGAATGTCCCCGCCGGGGGCTTCGTCGTGGTCGACGTCACGACGCTCCGATGACGAGTTGTGTCATGCTGACCGCCATGCACCGCAGGGGTCGACGACGCAGGCGCCTCACCCGCAATCTCGGTGTCGTGCTGGCGGCCGGGGTGGGCCTCGGTACCTTCGTGCTCGGCGATCTCCGGGCGGAGGCCGCGGTCAGTGGTCGCCGCGGTCTGGAGATCGAGGGGGCGCGCGACCGTCGGGGCTTCTACATCGGGGGCGGGTTCGGATTCGGAGGGACCTTCTTCCACGTCGACGACTTTCTGCCCGCGATGCGGATGGACCTGGCGCTGGGTGGAGGCGTGACCGAGCGCTTCACCCTGGGCGCGGACCTCCACGTCACCCCTTATCTCGCGCGCCGCAGTGGGGTCGCCTTCGGGGGGGACATCGAAGCCACGGGATACCTGTGGCGGGGCTTCTTCGTTCGCGGTGCCCTCGGAGCCTCGGGGGTCCCCCGACGCACCGGCGACGACGAGGACGATGGCGACGATCTCACCGTCGGCATCGGCGGAGCCGCGACCGTGGGCTACGAGTTCTTCCTCAACGCCACTGCGGCCATGGCCGTGGGCCTCACCTACGACGCGCGCTTCCTCCCGGGCGACCGTTTCCCCCACCAGACCGCCCTGGTCGGCCTCCGCTTCACCTGGTTTTGACGCCGATGAGCAGGGCACGCCCTGCCCAGGGTCGTCATGGAGCGGACCCCCGTGGCATCACCCGCCGTCTTGCGGGCACGGGAACAGAGCGTCGAGTGCCTCGACACCGGCCACCAGCTCGTCGGTCGCCGGCGCCGAGCTCTGCCACAGCGCATCGAGGGTCGCCCACGTCGCGGCATCCCGCGCGACGGCGTCGACCTCCAGCACCGGGCCCATGATCCGTAGCCAGGCCCAGTTGGCCTCGGCCTCGCCGTCGCACAGCGTCGCCTGAGCGATCAGCCGATCGCGGACCAACTGCGCCACGCCGAAGGCGAGGGCGGCCCGAAGCTGCGCGTTGGCGTGCTCGAACATCGTCTGTCCCTCGGCGGGCAAGTCGTCGAGCGTCGGATCGTCGTCGGCGGGGTATCGCTCTCGCAGGCACCGGAACGCGCTGAAGCCATTCCAGATGGCCTCGTGGGCCTCGGGGCTGACCGCCTTGACCTGCGCCGACAAGCCGATGCCCCCGGCACGGTTCTCCCCACCCGTGTAGTAGGCCCAGCTCGAGTCGCAGTCCTTGGCGGCCGCGGTGATGCAGGTGTTGGCCTCCTTGAGCACCGAGATGGCGTAGAACCACAGAAACGAGGCATCGAGGCGCGCGCGGTGGATGGCCGGGTCGCCCTCGCCGGTCTGGCCCGCGGCGAAGGCCTCGTTGACGAGGGGGGCGATCTTGGCCGGTCCTGCGCAGCGATCGGGGTACTTCTCGAGGTTGCCGGGGACCGTGCACTGCTTGTCGGCGTCCACGCCGGGATCCCAGTCGGACATCGGGATCGGCGGGTAGCGCAGATCCTCGCGCCGCACGAGCCGCGACTCCAGCCCCTCGTCCATGGCGTACACCGAGCGAGCTTCGGTGAACGCGTCCGGACGCGGATCGCCGGCCAGCAGATCCATGATCGTCTCGTAGGCCTCGACGCGTGCAATCGAGCTCGGAGAGGTGTCGACGAGGTGGTAGTCGCCGTCGTCCTGCACGCAGGTGGGCCACATGTCGTCGGCACCGGGGACGTAATCGGTGGCTTTGGGGCTGCACAGGATGTCCCTGGCCGGGAACGCGACGTCGCCTTCGACACAGCCTTCGGTCTCGCCACCGTCGCTGCCCGAGTCGACCGACGTCTCGGTCGCCGCCCCGCCGTCGTCCTGGTCGGGGTCTTCGGTGCAACCGAAGACGAGCAGGGCTCCGATCGAGAGGATCGCTGGGCGCAAAGCATGCATCGGGATCGTGCCTCCGGCACCGAGCGTCGGAGGCTTTGCGTCGAACGCCTAGCGGGAATGCCGGCGTGCAGGGCACCGTGAAATCCGGACGCCGACCCCGGGGACCCGCGCACCGCCCCCGAGGGAATCCCCTCGTCGGCGCCGTCCCCGGGCCGGCACGTCCCTACTTGCACACCTGGAGCTGGATGTTGCCGTCGACGACCTCCAGCTTGCAGGGATCCTCGTTGGGGTGCGTGTACTGGTAGCAGCAATAATAGAGGTCGCCTGCGTTGATCGGGCAGGCCTCCCCGCTGAGGCGGCAACACTCGCCGCCGCCGGGCCAGTGCCGTCGGTCGACGTAGCGCTTGCAGTCGTCGCTGCACCCCACGTTCGGGCGGAGCTGCAGGTCCTGCATGTAACACGCGGTGCCGAACTCCTGGCCCAGGTGCGCCAGATCGAGGCGATCGCCGTCGCACAGCTCGGGTTCGCTGTAGATCGGCTCGCCGTCTTGCATGCCCAGCAGCTCCTGCCCGTCGATCGTGCCGTCGCCGCAGTAGTGGCAGCCCACGCGCGATCGGGTGCAGTCCGAAAGGCACCGATCCGATTCGCCGCCCGCGTAGGGCTTGCCGGGGATGGGGGCGGTCAGCCCTCGACAGTTGTCGATCGACGGCTCGTTGACGATTCCGCCCGCCTCCGCCACGTAATCGCACTCCTCCCCGGGATCGAGCTTGCGATCGCCGCACAGATCGCAGCCGCTGTAGTCGAGCTTGCAGCGCGCGTCGCAGCGCACCTCGCCGCGTCCGCTGTCGCACTGCTTGCCGGCGACATCGTCACCGTCGCACTCCTCGCCCGCCGAAAGATCGATGATCCCGTCCCCGCACACGGCACACTGATCGGAGTCGTTGATGATCGTGCAGCTCACCGGGTCGCAGGCCGCGATCCCCCAGGGGCGGGACGTCCCCAGGCACGCCGTGGCGAAGCTGTCCTTGTCCGCCGGATCGCACTCCTCGCCCGCCTCCCGATCCACGTAGCCGTCACCGCACGCGATCGACGTGTCGAGCGTCAGGAGGCATGAGGGCGCGAGCCCCCCCAGCGCCAGGGCTCCCGCCAGCGAAGCCCACAGCGACGCCACCGACGATCTCGATCGTCCCGAGTCTGCGCCCACCCCGACAGTCTATCAGGGCCCGGCCCTTCACCGATGCGTGGCGCCGGGTGGTCCGAACCGGCCAGCGCGGCGCGGGCCGGGTATAGTGGCCGCCGATGCCGCTGCGCAATCCGACGTTTCTGCAGGCGTGCCGGGGCGAGCGACCCGCCCACACACCACTTTGGGTGATGCGGCAGGCCGGTCGCTATCTGCCGGAGTATCGAGAGGTCCGCGCCAAGGTCTCGTTCGAGACCTTGTGCCGCACACCCGAGCTGTGCGCCAAGGTGACGCTCCAGCCCGTCGAGCGGTTCGATCTGGACGCCGCGATCCTGTTCTCGGACATCCTGGTGGTCTTCGACGCGATGGGAGTCGAGGTGACCTTCGACCCCGCTCCGGTGGTGCGTTCGCCCCTGCGAACGCGCGCCGATCTCGATGCGCTGCACTTCGGTCCCCCGGCGGAGCACTTGGGCTACGTGTTCGATGCGGTCCGCGCCTGCAAGGAGGCGCTCGCCGATCGCGTTCCGCTGATCGGATTCTGCGGGGCGCCGCTGACCACGGCCTCGTATCTGATCGAGGGCGAGACGAGCCGAGACTTCCGTCACACCAAGACCATGGCCTTCGCCGAGCCCGAGCTGTTCGACCGACTCTTGGGCTCGATCACCGATCTGCTCGTCGACTACCTGAGGTTGCAGGTCCAGGCCGGCGCCGATGCCCTCCAGATCTTCGAGAGCTGGGCCGGCGCGTTTTCCCCGACCGACTACCGCCGTTATGCCGCGAAGCACACCCGGCGCCTGGTCGAAGGGGTGGGGGACCTCGGTGTCCCCGTCATCTTGTTCGCGCGCGGGAACGCGAACCTCCTGGAAGAGATTGCCGACTTCCCGGCGACGGTTTTCGGAATCGACTGGAGCATCGAGCTCGACCGTGCGCTCGACGTCCTGGGGCGGGACAAGGTCGTCCAGGGCAACCTCGATCCCATGGCCTTGTTTGCGCCGCCGGAGGTCCTCGCCGACAAGGCCCGTCGGATCGTCGAGATCGGCAAGACCGCGCGCGGCCACATCTTCAACCTCGGCCACGGCATCGATCGCCACACCGATCCCGACGCCGTGGCCCGGCTAGTGGACATCGTCAGGAGCGCGTCTTGATGGGCCGCGGCTCCGTTTCGGGATCGATCCCTCGCGGCGCATTGCGAGCGACGTTCTTGCTCGGTCTGGGTGCGGCGCTGGTGCCGGCGTGCCGGCCGTCGCCCGGCGCCGCGCCGCACCCCGACGACCCGGCCCTCGACCCTGCCGCCCCCGATCCCGGTCCGGTGCTGTCGGCCGTCGTCCCCCTCGCTGATGGCGGTGCCCTCGACCTCGCCGCGTTGCGGGGACGGATGGTCCTCCTCGAGCTCGCCACGCCCGGCGACGCGACCTCGCGGCTCGAACGCTACGACACGTTGGCGCGAGCGCATGCCGACGACCTGGTGGTGATCGTGGTGGCCGTCCCCGAGCGACCCGGGAGCACCGCGCCGCGCTGGGACCTCGACCACCGCGTGACGGTGGGCTGGGATCCCCAGGGCGCGCTCCCCTTGCGCCTGGGCGTCGCGCGGCTTCCCCAGGCCTGGATCCTGGACCGCCAGGGCCGAGCTGTGCACGTCTTCGAACGCGACGCGCTGGGCGACGGCACCCGCGTCGTCGCCGACCTGCGAGACGCGCTCGCGTCCCGCTGACGCGCCTCGTCACCTGCCCGGACATCTCCGTCGTCGACGCCTCACGCCAAAGGGACGAGCCATTGCCCTCCGCGCGCGTCGGTTCGTGAACGCGCTAGCGCGGACCTTGGGCGACGTTCTCGTTGCGGTCTTGCAGCCCCGCGAGGTGCTCGGCCACCAGTTCCCAGCCGGGGCGGAGCTCGAGGGCGCGCTGAAAGTGCAGGATCGCGAGGCGACGATCGCCGTCGGCAGCCCGCATCTGGTAGGCCAGGCCCAAGTTGACGTGGGCCTCGGCATGCTCGGGCCGGTGCTTGGTCACGTACTCCAGCACGCTGATGGCATCGTTGAACGAGCGCGCCTCGAAAAAGGCCATCCCGAAGCCGTTGAGCACGTCGAAGTCGAGCTCCCCGCTCCACAACGTCTGGACCAGGTACTCCCGCGCGGCGTCGACCTCTCCGCGAACCAGATGGCTGCGGGCCCGGTCCAGCGCGAGTTGGCCGGGCTTGCCGAGCTGGGCGACCTGACTCACCAAGAGGCGGTGGCACGCGTCACAGAGGCGGTCGGGCGCGTGGTCGAGGGAGCCGGGGGTCGGATCCTGGCGCATCACGCAGTCGCGATGATCGTGGTGGTGCAGCCCCATGGTGTGCCCCGCCTCGTGCAGCACCAGCTTGCCCATTCGCTTGGGGAGTCGTTTGCGATTGCCGTCGATGCGGGCCAGCGAGACGATCGCCACCCGGTCGGTCAGGCTCGCCAGCCCGAAGACGTAGGGCTTGCCCGACTCGTAAATGTCGACGTTGGTGATGTTGATCTCGGCGGCCGCGTCGTCGGTCCGATCGCGAAACATGACCTCCAGCGCGGCGCGAGCGTCGAGCTGCGCCCGCGACTCGCTCCACGACGCCATCACGGGCGACATGCTCCGGCGCTCCCGGATTTCGCAACGCACCGGATACGCGGCGAGCAAGGTTCGGCACGCGAGTCGAAGCATGGACTCGGGGACGGGGCCGAGCGCTCGCACCACGACCAGCGGGGGGCGGGGTTCGGTCCGGGGCTGCGGCTGCACGACGCGTGGGCGGGCGTGGGGGACCGATGGGCGCGCGACGACGGTGAGGGCCGAAAGGGCCCACACCAGACCGATCGAGATGGGAAGCGCCCGCTTCATGGTCCAGGGCTCGTGCGACCCGCGCGGACGACCGAATTTCCAGATGCGGCGGCCACCCCCGAGCGGAGCGTCGGGGCCCATCGCCCCGACGCACGAGCGCCTGCCAGGGTACGCGGATCGGTCCCACCGACCAAGAGGGGCACTCGCCAGCGGCGCGCGCCCGCGATGGCGAGAGCGAGGGCTGCGCCGCTTTTGTGAGCCGCGAGCCCGGATTTTCGTCAAACTGTGCCCGCCATGCCCCAGCGAGAAGCCAAGGCGCCACCGCCGCCCGACGCGACCGATTCGGGACGTTCGACGTCGCGCGACGCGATGTGGACCGTCGGTGAGCTGCTCGCGTGGACGCAGCAGAAGTTCGCCGCGCAGGGGATCGAATCCCCGCGCACCGACGCCGAGCATCTGCTCGCACACGCCCTCGGTTGCACGCGCATGGATCTCTACGTTCGACACGCGGACGTCGTCGGGCCCGAGCACAAGGCGTCGTTTCGCGATGCCGTCCGCCGGCGCCTGGGGCGAGAGCCCGTCGCCTACATCGAGGGGAAGAAGGGGTTTCACGCCCTCGATCTCGAGCTCGCGGTGGATCGGCGCGTGCTCGTGCCCCGACCCGAAACCGAGCACCTCGTCGACTGGCTCCTCGAGTCGTTGCGCCTGCCGCCGTGTCCGCCGCTGGCGGTGGTCGACGTCGGGACCGGCTCGGGCGCGATCGCCCTGGCGCTCAAGCGAGCCCGCCCCGACGTTCGCGTGGTCGCGACGGACGTCTCCCCCGACGCTCTCGACGTGGCGCGAGCGAACGCCGAGCGGCTCGGCCTGGAGGTGGAGCTCGTCTTGTCCGATCTGCTCGACGCGGTCGAGCCTCCCGCGGGCGGATGGGATGCGATCGCGGCCAACCTCCCCTACATCCCCGCGTACGAGCTGGAGACGCTCCAGCCCGAGGTCCGCGACCACGAGCCTCGTCTCGCGCTGTATGGGGGGGAAGACGGGCTCGAGGTCGTTCGGCGCCTCGTCGAGCAGGCCGCCGGCCCCCGCGGCCTGGCGCCTGGAGGGCCGCTGTTTCTGGAGGTCGGCCACGATCAGGCCGACCGCGTGTGCGCCTGGATGCGCGAGCGTGGCTGGGAGGAGCCGGAGGTCCGCAAGGACTACGGCGGCATCCCCCGGATCGTTCGGGCGTTTCGCCCC
>CAZYSW010000013.1:0-27350 GCA_964650105.1 uncultured Nannocystaceae bacterium | reverse complement strand
GGCGCGCGGTGCCGGTTGGGACGAGGCGTCGGTGCGCCCGTCGGCGACCGGCTGGTCGACCTCGGGTTCCGCCGCGATCTCGCCGTCGTCGGGCGCCGGAACGGCCGGCGGATCGGCCGGGGGCGCGCGTGGATCCGCGGGCTTGCCCGGCGCGTCCACCCGATCGGGCGCGATCACCAAGCACGCGAGCAAGGCGAGCGCCGGGGGCACCGTCCGAGCATACAACAGGGCGCTGGCCGGGCACCTGGCGTCGCCGCGACGATGCGGCCTTTGGCGCGCGCCCGAGCATCGGCTCGACGCGCCATGGCGCGCGGCCACGACGGTCGAGCGCTCCCGCAGCGTGCGGTGCAAACCGACGTGTTCTTTGTCGACGCACCGAATCGACGCCGGTCACGACGCGCGAAGCGAACGCGAGGCCACACCCCGTGCCCTGGCCGCGAGGGTTACGGCGGCGACCAAGGTGAAGATCGGGCATCGTGCTCGGGCCGCCTTCGTCGTCGGCCGGGGCCAGGGCCCGAGGCACTTGCCCGGGGCGGCGCACCGACGACGTGGGCGGGGGTCGGAGACGTCGCGCGCGGTGACGACGTCGTCGGCAGCGACACGCGAATGGCACGAGACGGCACGGCAAGGCATGCCAGGCATGATTTCGAGCCGTCGGGCAGCGGAGCCCACCTGGGCGGCGACCATGACGCGCGGCTTTGCCGAGACCCTGCTACAGTCGCACGCATGGCTCGCCGCTCGTTCGCCGCATCGGTCGTCGTCACGGTTTCCCTGGCTGAGCTCGCATGCACGTCGACCGGAGGCGGCGAGCATCGGGATCCACCCACCGAGCTCGTCGACCTCGAGCAGATCACCCGCAATCCTCCCGACCCCAGCAACGGCGTGGGCGAGGACGACGGCGGCGACGCGCCGCTGGCCGACGGCGGCGGTGACGAGCCAGTGGCCGACGACCGCGGTGACGGCACCCGCGTCGAGCCCATGATCCGTCGCCAGCCCGACGGAACCTGCGTGGAGTTGGTGAACATCCAATGCCCCGAGGGCCTGATGTGCAACCCTCCGCCTCCGCGCACGGTCCCCTGTCCCCCCGACGATTCCGAGGCCGCCCAAGGCGAAGGTGAGCGACCCGACGCCGGCAAGACGACGAGAATCGTGCGCCGTGACGACGGCACCTGTTGGGAGCACATCGTCGACTTCGAGTGCCCACCGCCTGAGCGGGCCACGTGCAATCCGCCACCGCCTCGCCGGGTCGAGTGTCCGCCCGACCAGGCGACCACCGCCGGTGATGCGCACCTTCCCGAGGCTGGAGATCCGCAGCGCGTGTTCAGGCGCCCCGACGGGCAGTGTTGGGAGGACCTGTCGAAGCCTTGCCCACCCGACACGCGATGCAATCCGCCGCCACCACGCCGCGTCCGGTGCCCCGCCGAGCTCTCCGACGACCCGTGAGCCTCCGACAGCATCGCCGATGAGTCGCGCTTTTACGACCCCCCGGTCCGATCCACCCGCGCCCGGTCGAGACGATCCCGACCCGACGCCACCAGCCTCGCGACGCGTGGCGACCGAGTGGCTGCGGCGCGTCGAGGCCGAGTACACGTCGGCCGCCATCACGGCCGAGCTCGTCCAGTGGCTCATCCGGCTGGGGGCCTCGCCGGACCTGATCCGCGACGGTTTGCGGATCGTGGACGACGAGCTCGAGCACGCCAGCCTCAGTCACGCCACGGCCACCGCCGCCGGGGCCGACGAACGACCTCGTTTGGTGCAGGAGCGCCTGGGTCTGCGCAGGCACCCCGAGCACCCCCTCGTGGTGGATGTCGCCCTGTACGGGGTCGAGATCTTCTGCCTCGGCGAAACCGTCGCGGTGCCGCTGTTTTTGGCCATGCGACGACGCTGCACCGTGCCCATCGCCCGCACCGCGCTCGACCGCATCGTTCGCGACGAGGTCCGCCACCGCGACTTCGGCTGGACGCTGCTCGAGTGGCTGCTCGACCACCACGGTGACTTCGCGCGGCAGACGATCGTCCGCGCGCTCCCGGACATGTTCGAGCGGCTGCGAACGAGCTACGGCCAGAGCGATTTCGCCGAGCGGATCGACGAGCCCGACGAGGCCGACGAACCCTGGGGCCTCATGCCCAGCCGACGCTACGCCGAGATCCTCGACCGCACGTTCGAGCGCGACTACCTGCCTCGATTCGGTCGCGCGGGCATCGACGCCCGCCTCGCCTGGGAGCGCGGGCCAACCGCTTGAGGGGCCGCGGCGCCCTCACTCGCCCGGCAACGGGGGCGCAGGATCGTCGGCTCGCGTGGCGTAGATCGGCCCGGAGGCGCGTTCGTCCGCCCGCGGGATGCGGCTCGACGGCCGCGGGGGCACGGGAGCCCGCGTCCGCGTCGCGGGCGAACGCCCATCGGTGGTCGGCGCCTCGATGTACTCGCCGAGCAGGCGTTCGGTCGCGCCCTCGATCGCCGGCGCCAGCGTGGAGCGCGTGCCGTCCAACAACGCCTTGGCCTCGTGCGTCTGGCCGATGCGGTCGGCATGCTCGGCGAAGGTGCGGGACCCCAGCCTCACGTTGAACGAGCACCAGACCAGCACCCCCAAGAAGGCGAGGCTGATCAAGGTTCGGATCGGCCGAAACACGCCCCCTTATCGCGAGCTGCGCCCGTTTTGCGCAAGTTTTTGGGGGCGCGTTCGCCGGGCGGCTCACTCCTCGCGGCCCAGGCGCGACGCGACGCGAGTCGCTTCCTGGATCGCGCGGGCCAGCACCGATCGGATCCGACCATCCTCCATCGTGAGCAACCCGGCGATGGTGGAGCCCGCGGGCGTCGTCACCTGGTCCTTGAGCGCGGCGGGGTGCATGCCCGTCTCCAGCATCATCTTGGCCGACCCCAGGAGCACCTGTGCGGCGATCTCCAGCGCCACACCCCGCGGCAACCCCATCATGACGCCGCCGTCGGCCAGCGATTCCAGCACCACGTACACGAACGCGGGGCCGCTGCCGTTGAGGCTCGTCACTGCGTCCATGTGCTTGTCCTCCAGCTCGACGCACCGTCCGACCGAGGAGAAGATCCGCCGCGCCTCGTGCATGTGCTCGGGCGTCGCGCTCGGACCGGCGGCCAGCACCGTCATCCCGGCTCCCACCACGCACGGCGTGTTCGGCATCGCACGAACCACCGCGGTCTCGGGCAACCACCCGGCGAGGGTCGGTAGGCGCACGCCCGCGGCGATGCTGATCAACAGCTTGCCCGCCAGCGCCGCGCGCATCTCGGGTCGATCCAGCACGTCGCGCAGGCGCTGCGGCTTGAGGGCCACCACGACGATGTCCGCGTCACCACAGGCCGCGACGTTGTCGGTCACCGCCCGCACGCCATGGCGAGACGCGAGACGAGCGGCCGCGTCCTCGCGTCGAGCCGTCACCACGATCGACGCGGGCTCGAGGACCTTCGCGCGCAACAACCCGGCCAGGATCGCCTCCCCCATCGTGCCGCACCCCACGATTGCCAACGTGTCCGCTCGCACCGCCATGGCGCTCGCTTATCACAGGCGAGCGCACCCCCCCAACCCGACGCGCAGGGGTCAGCGCGTGGGGCGTTTGGCCGAGCGCAGGCTCGGACGCGAGGGCTCGGTGGGCTTGCCCGGACGCGTCGGACGAGCGGCGCGGGTCAACCCGGGGGCGGCTCGAGGACGCGTCGCCGCGTCGGGGCGTTCGTCGACCAGGCCGCGGGTCGACGCCCGGGGCGGGTCGTCCACCGGGTCCGCCACGAAAGGCTGCAGGGAGGCCAGCGTGGCGAACCGTCCTCGCCGATCGCCTTTTGGCGGCGCGAAGCGATCCGCCCGCTCGGCGCCGGCGTCGACCCGGCGTTGCCGCCGCGCGGCGTCGAGCGCCGCGTCGCTTCGCGGCTCGTCGTGAACCGGGCGGGCTCGGTCCATCCGCGC
Organism: uncultured Nannocystaceae bacterium; assembly: GCA_964650105.1. Classification (GTDB taxonomy): domain Bacteria; phylum Myxococcota_A; class Polyangia; order Nannocystales; family Nannocystaceae; genus CAZYSW01. Next base: position 23,425 of record CAZYSW010000013.1, on the reverse strand, counting down.
GTCGAGACCCGAAGATCGTCCGGTGCGTCCCGGGGCACCACCCGGCGAATCCGCCGAACCGAACCTCCCCGCGCGCGACGACGCCAGGTCCTCGGCGGGCACCCGCCGACCTCCTCGCGACGACCCTCCCTCCTTCGACGACCCCACCTCGTCCTCGCCCGCGAATCGGCCCTCCCGCACTCGATCGCGTCGGTCGTCCTCGACGAGCCCACTCCCCCGCGACACGCCTCGGGCGTTGCCCTCGACGAAGCGATCGTCGAGCAGGTCGACGCGGGTACCGAGGGCCGGTGCACCGATGCGTCGCCCATCGTCGATCGCGTCGACACTCGGGTGTCGGTTCTCCGCATCACGCCCGGAGACCCGTGCCTGCGACGGCGTCGCGGCGTCGCGCGGCGGGTTCACGAATCGTTGCGCGGCCGCGTCGACCCACGTCGCCGTTCGACCCGGATCCGTCGTACCGTGGGCATCCTCGCCCGAGGAGGTCGCGACCTGTGGTGCGCTCGGGGGCGGCATGCGAGCTTCGGGCGGCGGCGAAGGCCACGACCCGGTTCGCCCCACCGCGGGCTGGGGCGTGCGCGCGACCTCGCTGTAGATGGCCGGAATCGCGGGGCTGCTCTCGGCCTCCTCCTGCCACGGCGGGCACCACCCCTCGGTCGCCAGAACGTCGAGCTCGGCCTTGAGTCGCGCCACTTTGGCGAAGTACTCGCGCCGCGAGAGCTTCTCGTTGAGCACGCAGAACTCCTCGCCCTCGAGACCGACGCACGCAAAACAGTGCACGCAGCCTTCGCAGTCGTAGCACAGCGTCACGTACGAGCAGCGCTCGCAGTGGGCGCTGTGCGTGCTGTGCGAGCACTCGGCACAAGCCTCGCATGCCCGGCACTGCGTGCACCCGCTGCAGCCGTGGCACGCATCGCAGTAGTTGCAGTTCTCGCAGTCCTCGCACTGGGTGCAGAAGCGGCAGTTGGTACACCGCACGCAATCCACACAGCGAAAGTTCGTCGCTGCGGATCCTTCGTCGTCGTCGGTCGCCTCGCCGGCGTCGTGTTCCTTCACGAGCCGGGCAAAGGCGTCCAAGATCGCCTGCAGCCCCTCGGACACCGTCCCCAGCCTGCCAGAAAACCGGGGAGGCCGGCCCGCTCGGCCGGCTCGTCGACGCGATCGGGCACCAGGCGCCCCGCGCGACCCTTTGCGGACGCCTCGCCCCGACCGGTGGCGCCGGCCGCCTCGACGCGGCGTGCGGTCACGCTCCGAAAGGCCCCACGCCGGCCTCTCCACCCGCGAGCCGCGAGCCGGCGGGGGTCCTCCGCGCACGGGTGCCGATCCATCCGGTCCCGACGGGCCCCTCCGCACCGGCGACGTGGCTCGGACGAACCCGCCGAACGTTCGGTGCGGCACCGGTCCAGTGTATTCTCCGGCGACCGCATGGCTCGACGCCTCATCTTCTTCGCCGTGGTGCTCGGAGGAGCGCTCGCCGCGCTCAGTGGATGCCGGGCCAAGATCGGCGACGCGTGCAAGCGCAGCACCGACTGCAGCATCACCGGAGGTCGCATCTGCGACTTGTCCCATCGCGTCAACAAGCAGGGTCAGCCACATCCCCGAGGCAGCGGCGAATGCATCATCGAGGGTTGCGGCCGCGGCACGTGCCCCGACGAGGCCGCCTGCGTCAAGGTCTACGGCAGCGACTTCCTGAGCGTCGCGTGTGATCCGGCCCGCGAGGATCGGGCGACGTTCGGCCCCGACGGCGAGCCCCTGCCGCCGCTCGACGAGTGCGCCGCCAACGAGGTGTGCCTCCCCGAAGGGCTGTGCGCCGACGAGATCACCGCGCGCAGGAGCTGCCGCAAGAAGTGCAAGAGCGACGACGACTGCCGTGCCGGCTACGAGTGCGTGCGGACCGGCTCTCGTGGGATCTATCGCGCTCCGGATCTGTCCAATCCCAGCAACCACAAGGAAACCCGCATCTGCACCCCGGTCGTCCGGTAGCGCTCCACGTGCACGGGGTGCCGAACGCCTGCACGTCGACGCACCGGTCGGGGGTGCGGTGCCTCGTCGCCGCCACCGCGTGACCCGCGTTTCGGTCGAGCGTCCCGCCCACGGGCCACCCGAGGCCCCGCGGGCCTGCCAAGCTCCCGTAAACACTCGCGTCCGCGGAGCGGATCGCCACGTGCTCCCCGAGACGCCATGCGCCGCATCATCCGAATGCAGTTCATCCTCTCGTTCGCTGCCACGCTCGCGGTCGCAGTCGGGGTGGGGCACCTGCCTGCGGCCAGCGCCGCGGGCCGCATCCCGCAGCCCTGCTTCCTGGCGAAGACCCTGGACGGCAAGCTGAACATCAACACCGCCACCGCCGAGCAATGGGCGCTCTTGCCCGGCATCGGTCCCGCCATCGCCGCGCGGCTGGTGGCCTACCGATCGGAGCGACCCTTCACCCACGTCTCGCACGTGATGCGGGTCAAGGGCATCGGTCGCAAGACCTACGCCGCGATCCGCCCCTATCTCACCACCGAGGGCGAAACGACGCTGCGGGTCGCCGACGATCGATCACGACCCGATCCGTCGCGCCTCCCACCCGATCTGCCCCCGCTGCCATCCGTACCGGTCTTGCCTTGACCCACCGCTCCGTCGGGGCGATGCGATTCTCGCCTCGGCGGAGCGGTGCGGGACGTCGCTCGAGGCTGCTCGGCATCCACCGGCCGCGCGTCCTCGGACCGGACGGTTCGGGCCGCCCACCCGCGCGAAACCGGTGCAACCCCCGGCGAGCGAGGGTACCTTGACCCCGGTGCCGCGCTTCCCTTCGGTCCTCGCGCTCGTCGTCCTCCTGCTCGGCAGTGGTTGCAAGCATTTCGAGCCTCCCTACCCACGGGGCCGACAGCCCCGCCCCGAGGTGCTCCTTCGGACCACGCAGCCCAAGGTCGACGCCATCGTCGTGCCGGACGCACGCATCGTCGCCAACCGCTTCGCGCGAGCCGATCTCGCGTTCTTGGCCCACGCACCGACCCGGTTCCGCGGCACGATCAGCAAAGGCGGCAACGAGCTGGTGTCGCTGGCCTTCAACGAGGAGGGATACGACTTGCGATACAAGCTCGACGCAATCCCCACCGGGTTCTACGAGGGGCCATCGACCTGCGCGGTGCAGTACTTGACCGGGGCGCAAATGTCCTACGAAGCGCTCGTCGCGGCCGTGCTCGGCGGCGGCCCCGTGATCGATCCGCCGTTCGACGTTCTCGACCAGCGGTGGAATGCCGACGACGGCCACGAAGAGCTCACCATCGCGAACGACCGATTCATCGAGGAGCTCCGGTTCGTGTGGCGGGCCGGCGCGTGGCAGTTTCGCGGCGCGACCCTGTGGGAGCGCGCCGCCTCCGGTGGCAAGGGCAAACGACTGTGGAAGCTCGATCACGAGGACTACGCCTCGGCCGACGGCGTCGTGCTCCCCGGCAAGACCAAGATCGAGGCGGCCTCCGCCAACGGAAGCGACCGGATCGTCATCACCTACAAGGCGCGCGATCTCGATCCGGCCTGGGCCCGCGCCAGCGCGGCGCCCGATCCCGGCACCGGCCGGACCGAGACCCCCGACGGCCCGAAAAGCGGGGACGACGGCGGCTGGGAGACCGACGACGACGCCGGCTGGGAAACCGACGACGACGCCGGCTGGGAAACCGAAGGCGAGACGCCGGCTCGGACGCCCGAGCCCCCCGCTCCCGAGCCTCCCCCCGAGCCCGCGAACAAACGCACGATCCCCGCCATCTTCTCGCTGCAGCCCGACGGCCTGACCCGCCGTGGTGACATCTGCTCGCGGCGCTGAGCGGGGCAGATCGCCCGACCGCACCGGTCGGACCGACGCGTCGCCGGATTCAACGACGTCGTCGAGGGAGACGGCGATCGGTCGAGTAGACGACACTGCGGGGCCACCATCCCCCTTTGGGGCGGTGCTCGAACAGGCCGAAGCGGACGTCGAGGACGATCTCCGCGAACGCGTACGGGTAGCGCACGTTGGCGGTGAACCCCCACCGGTGGGTTCCCGCGCGCAGGTGAAGGCCGCCACCGAACCGGTGACGCACGCGCGTGGGCACCTCGACCGTCGATTCCATCGTCGGATCTTGGGGATCCACCTTGGGCTCTTCGACCCGCACCCCGGGGTGTCGCTCGAGCGCCCGCACCAGCCCGAAGTCGACGCCGCCCGACACCCACATCTGCGAGAAGCTCAGCGTCGCGAGAAACCAGTGGGCGCGCTCCTGGAACCGGTTCGCTTCGTCGGGATCGGGCGGTGGATAGAGCGATTGTTGGTAAAAGGCACCGATCTCGACGTTGCGATGACGAAAGAATGCCAGCGCCACATCGGGAGCGATCGCGGGCGCCTTCTCGCCGGGCAACCAATGTCCGGTGACACCGAGCGTCACGTGATCGAAGACGCCCAGCCTCAAGCCGACGCGATAGAGGTGCGGCCACCCACCGGCCACCGACGCCTCGAGCACCCCGTGATCGACGAACCGAGCGCTCGGTGCGACGGGGCGCGACAAGTAGCGACGAATCCCCGGATACCGCGGCTGTGCGTCCGGCGACTCCCTCGTCGCCACGTTCGTCACGTCCGAGGGCTCCGCGCCCCGTGCCGCGTGTGTCCAACCGCACCACGCGACCAAGCACACGATGCACGTGAGCCGGGCGCGGCCACCCCGTCGTGGCTGCGCGTTGCGGACGTGGTCGAGCACCGCGATCGTCATTGAAGCCCGGCACCGTGAGCAAAATCAACGGTTGTTCGCCACAATGGGATCGTGGGTCGCAGGCAGCGCGGCACGACCTGCACTAAAGTGACGACGCCTGGCCCGTGATCGGGTCATCGTTGGAGCTCCGATGCCGACCAAAGCCCTCTCCAGAGAGATCTTCATCGTGTCCGCCAAGCGCACTCCGTTCGGCGCCTTCGGCGGTAAGCTCAAAGACCTCAGCGCGATCGACCTCGGGGTGGTGGCCGCCAAAGCCGCGCTCGAAGCCGGCAAGGTGGATCCCTCCATCGTCGATCACGTCGTGTTCGGCAACGTCTCGCAGACCTCGGCCGACGCCCTGTACATGGCCCGGCACATCGGGCTCAAGAGCGGCGTACCCATTCCGGTCCCCGCGTTGACCGTCAACCGTCTGTGCGGTTCGGGATTCCAGGCGGTCGTCTCCGGCGCGCAGGAGATCCTGCTGGGGGACGCCGAGGTCGTGCTGACCGGCGGCACCGAGAACATGAGCCAGGCACCCCACGCGGTTCGTGGCATTCGCTTCGGCGTGAAGCTGGGCGTCGACCCCAAGCTCGAAGACACCCTGTGGTCGTCGCTGTACGACCCTCACGCCGGCTGTGCGATGGCAATCACCGCCGAGAACCTGGCCGCCAAGCACCAGATCTCCCGCGAGGCCTGCGACGAGTACGCCCTGCGGAGCCAAAAGACCTGGGACGCGGCCCAAAAGGCAGGCGGCTTCGAGCAAGAGATGGCGCCCGTCGAGCTGAAGACCCGCAAAGGCACCGAGCTGTTCTCCGTCGACGAGCATCCCCGCCCCGAGACCACGCCCGAGGCGCTCGCCAAATTGCCCCCGGTGTTCAAGAAGGACGGGGTCGTGTCCGCCGGCAACGCGTCGGGGATCTGCGACGGTGCCGGTGCCCTCGTCATCGCCAGCGGCGACGCGGTCAAAAAGCACGGCCTCACCCCCCTGGCTCGCCTCGTCCAGTGGCACGTCACCGGTGTGGACCCGACCATCATGGGCATCGGTCCCGTGCCGGCCATCCGCGGCGCGCTCGAGCGCGCCGGCCTGGGGCTGAGCGACATCGACCTCATCGAGATCAACGAAGCCTTCGCGCCGCAGTACCTGGCGTGCGAAAAGGAGCTGGAGCTCGACCGGGACAAGGTCAACGTCGATGGTGGCGCGATCGCCCTGGGTCACCCGCTCGCGGCGTCCGGGGCCCGCATCACCGCGCACCTGGTCCATGAGCTGCGCCGCAGACAAGGCCGCTACGCCGTGGGCTCCGCATGCATCGGCGGTGGCCAGGGTATCGCTGTGGTGCTCGAGCGCGCGTAACCCGGGACGAACGGCCATGTCGGACTCCACCGAGCCCACACCCGCAGAGCTCATCTACGACTGGAATGCCCGCAACCGCCGCGGCCCGCTCAGCCCGCTTCGCCGCCCGGTGAGCTTCTTCGACGAGACGCTCCGCGACGGCATCCAGTCCCCGTCGGTGCGCGATCCGTCGATCGACGACAAGAAGGAGATCCTCAGGCTGACCGCCAGCCTGGGGATCGACGCCGTCGATCTGGGCCTGCCCGGTGCCGGTCCCCGTGCCGTGGAGGACGTGACCGAGCTCATCGCGTTCGCCGAGCAAGAGAAGCTCGGGATCGAGTACGCCTGCGCCGCACGAACCCACAAAGCCGACATCGACGCGATTGCCGACATCGCGCAGAAAACGGGCGTCTCCATCACCGTCTATGCCTTCTTGGGCTCCAGCCCCATCCGGCTGTACGCCGAGAACTGGACGGTCGACCTGCTGCTCGAGCGGACGATCATGGCCGCCGACCTGTGCCGCCGGCACGGTCTGCCCATGACCTTCGTCACCGAGGACACCACGCGCACGCCTCCGCAGATCCTCGATCGCCTGTTCCGCGCGGCGGTGGACCACGGCGTCAGCCGCCTGTGTCTGTGCGACACCGTCGGGCACGCGACCCCCGAGGGCGTGATGGACCTGATCTCCTTCACGCGCCTCTTGCTCGAATCGATCGGCACCCCCGGGATCGGCATCGACTGGCACGGCCACAACGATCGCGGCCTGGGCGTGATCAACAACCTGCGCGCCATCCAGGCGGGTGCCGACCGGATCCACGGCACCGCGCTGGGGATCGGCGAGCGGGTCGGCAACGCTGCGCTCGACCAGACGTTGATGAATCTCAAGCTCCTCGGAGAGATCGGCGATCGTGACCTCTCCAACCTCGTCCCGTGGTGCCAGCGCGTGGCCCAAGCGGTCGGGGTGCCGATCCCCGTCCAGTATCCGCTGGTGGGCGACGACGCCTTCCGGACCGCCACGGGGGTGCACGCCGCCGCGGTGATCAAGGCCATCCGCAAGGGCGACGACGAGCTCGCCGATCGCGTCTATTCGGGCGTCCCGGCCGGATGGTTCGGCAAGCACCAGCGGATCGAGATCGGGTTCATGTCGGGCGAGTCCAATGTCGTGTACTGGCTGCAGTCGCGCGGAATCGACCCCGAGCCGGGCCTGGTCCAGCACATCTTCGGTCTCGCCAAGCGGACCGATCACATCCTCGAGGACCACGAGGTCCAGGCCGCCATCGACGCGTATGGAGAGGGTGCGGCCTCCCAGCCGGCCGGCGAGTGAGCAGACCGGCCCACGGCCCGTGACTCGACGGAGCCCGTCGGTGGACGCAAACCATCCGACCGTGCCGGGGCCGCCCCTGGCCCCCGGAAGGTCGAACGTCCCTCAGCGGCCGCCTGCTCGGGCCATGACGGCATTCCCCCGCTCGGCCGCTCGGACGGTCGGTTGAATCACGTGGGCGCTCGGCCCGGCCGGCCCAAACAACTCTTGTATCCCGCCCGTGGCTCGTCCATAAGGTCTGCATGAGTGGTGATGCGGCGGACGAGCTCGATCCCGTCCAGCCTAGACCGCGCGTCGGATCGATCGTCACGATCACCGACAGCCATCCCGCCACACCAACCGACGGCGCGGAGGATCCAGTGCCGACCGCCGTGGTCGATGCACTCGTCGAAACCGTGTGGGCCTTCCCCGGCCTTCGTGTCAGCTATGCACGGTTGATTCCGTCTCGCCGGCTCCGGTTCTTGGCCTGCGCCGGCCCCGAGGAGAGCCCCGAGCTCGGCGGCCTCACCATCAGCCTCGGCGCCAACAGCAAGTGGCTCGACGAGCTCCGCGACGCCGAGTCTCCGGTGATCGTCGAGGACGTTCATGCCGACCGGCGCACCCGCGATTTCGCCAAGCAGCTCGAGGCCCTGGACTGCCGTTCGATGATCGCGTTGCCCGTCCGTCGCGCGGGCTCCGAAGAGATGCTGGGCGTGACGATCCTCGACGCTCCCCACGCGCGCACCTGGGGCTTGCGCGAGATCACGGGGATCGAGCGGCTCGTTCCCCTCGTCGGGCTAGCCCTCGAGAACGGGCGCCTGCGCGACGAGGCGCATCGTTCCTCCGAGCGCATCGAGGAGCTCGAGCGTCGCCTGGGCGCCGTTCGAGGTGTCGTCGGCGGTGTCATCCACGACACCAACCTGCTCGTCGAGGGCCTGATGGCCGAGATGGCTCGGGCCTATGCCCAGGCTTCGGGCGAGCGACGCGAGGACATCCAGCGCTCCGCTGCCGCGCTGGGCCGACAGCTCGAAGCCGTCCTCTCCGAGTTGTCCACGCTCGAGCACGGCATGGTGCGATTGCACGAGATCCTCGACCTCAACCGCCTCGTGGAGGACATCGCCCCGGCCCTCCGCGCTCTGGTGGGGACCGAGATCCGCATGCTGACCAAGCTGCATCCGGGGACCCTGCCGGTCCGCGGCTACGCGCCGGCCCTCGAACGCGTCCTGCTCAACGTGGTGGTGCACGCGCACAACGTTCCGCCCACCGGAGACGCGCTCATCGTCGAAACGCTGGTGGCGGACGGGAACGCGGTGGTCCAGCTTCGCGGCAACGCGCTCGGACTGGACGAGCCGCTGCGGCAGCTCCAGTTCAACGACGACGAGGCCACTCACAACGCCGACGCCATCGGCCTCGGCCTGTGGCTGGCACGATCCGAAGTCATGCTGCACGGTGGAACGCTCGAGGTGCAGGTAGACCCCGGCCCCCACGCCCGGATCCTGCTCTCGCTGCCCCTCGCGGATTGAGCCTCGTCGGCCGTCGCCCGACACCGATCCGCACCAAAGGGATCACCCGCGAGAGGTTCTCTGGAGCAGCGGCTCGAGCCGCGCCATGATGTGCTCCACGGCGCCGTCGCCCTTGGTGCCGCCCTCGATCGCGAGCCCGTGGCCGCGCCCGCCCGGACCCGGCACCGCGAAGCGAGGGATCATCCGTCCGCCGTAGCCCGCCGCATTCAGCCGCTCGGTATCGACGTCCGCATCGAACTCCAGGAAGCGAACGCCCGCGAGCCGCTCGTCGAGCGCACCGGACTCCACCGCCTCGTGGAATCGCCGGCACGGCTCGCACCACGTCGCGCCCACGTACACGAGGACCCGCGCTCCTTCGGTCGCGGCCGCGTCCTGGGCGCGTTGCACGATCGTCTCCGCCGGCCCCGCCGCGTCGGCGCGCACGAACACCGGCCGATTGGCGCTACGCCCGTCGTTCGTTTCGGCCGGCTTCGCCCCCGGCTTCGACCCCCGTGCGGATTGTTGCGGAGCGGGCCCTGCCGAAGGCGACCCCATGCACCCCAACCCGACCAGGACTCCTGCGAGCAACCAGCGCCGCGTCCTCATGGCGCCCATCCTACTGCAACTGTCCGCGAGAATCGCCGCCGTGAGCGCCTGGCGGCGATCGACGCCCGGCGTTGCACCGCCGCCGACGCCGAACGAGGCGAAGCCGATCGCCACCGCACCCCGCCGGCTGCCGAGGTTCATGCTCCGAGGCCCTGCCGACGGCCCGCGACGAGCCTTGCGCCGTCCGATCGCGTGCCTACGTTGTGTCTCGAGCCATGAAGTGGTCCTGGTCGATCGGGCGTCTCGCGGGCGTAGATACGCAGATCCACGCCTCGTTCTTGCTGCTGGTCGCCTGGGCTGCCTGGGCTGCCTGGTCGGGCGCGGGAACGACCATCGCCGTGCTGTGGGGCATCGCGTTCCTCGTGGCGGTGTTCGGCTCGGTCCTCCTTCACGAGCTGGGTCACGCGCTCGTGGCCCGACGCTACGGCATCGAAACCCGTCGCATCGTCTTGCTCCCCATCGGTGGGCTCGCGCAGCTCGAGGGCGAGCCCGCCAACCCCCGCGAGGAGATGGCCATCGCCCTGGCCGGCCCCGCGGTGAACTTCGTGCTGGCGGCGGTCCTGTTCGTCCTCGGCACCATCGTCGGATCGAAGGCCGGCTACGGCCTGCTCGATGCGCTGACGCTGGCCAACCTGTCGCTGGGCGTCTTCAACCTTCTCCCCGCCTTCCCCATGGACGGAGGCCGGGCCCTTCGTGCGTTCTTGGCCACCCGCGTCGGCGGTCGTCGAGCGACGGACATCGCCGTCGCCGTCGGCAAGGCCGCAGCCCTCGTCGTGGGTTTCATCGGCCTGTTCACCAACTTCATGCTGGTGATCGTCGCGGCCTTCGTGTGGTTCGCGGCCCGAGCCGAATCGCGCCGAGGCGCCTTCGTCTATGGCGGCGACCCCTACGACTGGAGCGACCCGTACGTCCGCGACCGCTTCTGGTCGCGCCCCGACGCAGCATGGAGCACGGGCCGATGGTCACGCACCGTGCTCCACGTCGACCGTGACAGCGACCTCGCCTCGACGCCCGGCTTTCTGGAGCGGATCTACATGGAGCAGCGCCACGGTCGTCCGGTGCGCGTCGTCATCCTCTACGGACGGCGATACCTGGTGGTCTAGAGGGGCCGTTGCGCGCGCTCGGCCCTTTCGATCCGTCTCGAGCCGGCGTATCGTTCGAAGCGTTGTGGCCCGGTCCGCGCGCAGCCGTCGTCTCGCCGTCATCGGCACCGTGCTCGCGGTGCTGCTCGGCGCCTTCTTCCTGGCGATCCCCCTCATGTCCGGGATGATCGCGCGCTTTTTGCCACGCAGCATCGAGGAGGCGATCGGCAAACAACTGGTCGATACCCTGGCCGAGAACCCCGCCTTCTGCACGGGCAAGGAGGGCATCGCCGCGCTGGACGTGCTGGTGGATCGACTCGCCGCGAACGCGGACACCGACTACACCTTCAAGGTGTTCGTGATCGACGCGCCCATCCTCAACGCCTTCGCGGCACCGGGTGGGCACATCGTCATCTACCGGGCGATCATCGAAGAGGCCGAGCGTCCCGAGGAAGTCGCCGGCGTGCTGGCCCACGAAATGGCCCACGTCATCGAGCGGCATCCGGCCGAGGGCGTGGTCGAGGCGCTCGGCTACGGCGTGTTCTCGCTGTTCACCCCCGGGGGAGGCGTGGGCAGCCAGATCACCCAGGCCGTGGTGACCAATCACTACAGCCGCCAAGACGAGCTCGATGCCGACCGGGTCGGCGTCGAGACGCTCAACGCCGCGGGCATCGACTCGCGCGGGCTGGGCCTGTTCTTCGAACGCCTCGAGGCCCGGGGCCAGGAGCTCCCCGGTGCGCTCGAGTTCCTCTCCACCCACCCGACCGGAGACACGCGCAAGAAGGCGCTGGCCGGCCTTGCTCGCGAGGGTGGCCCGGCCCTCGACCCGACGCAGTGGGCCGCGCTCCGCAGCGTGTGCGACACCCACGGCGATCCCACCCCCGCCGGTGGCTGACGCTCCATCATCACGACGCGCCCGTCCACGAACGCCTCGGCCCAGCCCCCGGCATTCGCCGCCCGCGACGACGCGCCGTCGCGTTCAGTCGCCGAGATGCGCCTCGAACCACGCCACGAAGCGCTCGGCGAAGTCGAGCTGGTGGGCGTACGCCCGCAGGCCGTGCCCCTCGCGCGGATACAGCACCAGTTCGGTCTTGGCACCGAAGTGCCGCAGCGCCCGGTACAGCTCCACGGCCTGCTCGGGCGGCACGCGCGTGTCCGACGATCCGTGCACAATGAGCGTCGCGGTCTTCGAATCCTTGGCGTGCGCCACCGGTGATCGCTCCCACGCCAGCGCGTGGTTCTCCCACGGCCACAGGTTCCAGTGCACGAGCGAGTTCTCGTGCTCGATCTCGGTCGTCCCGGTGAACGAGATCCAGTCCGTGATCGCGGCCCCCACCATCGCGACCTTGAATCGCGCGCTGTGCTTGGTCGCCGCCAGCCCCGAGAAGTACCCGCCGTAGCTCCAACCCCCCATGCCGACCCGATCGGCGTCGACCAGCCCCTGCTCGATCAGATGATCGATGCCGGCCAGCACGTCCTCGAACTCCTTGCCCCCCAGGTCGCCCTGGTCGGCCTTGCCGAACGCCACGCCGCGGCCCTGGCTGCCCCGGTAGTTAGGCTGCAGAACCACGAACCCCCGCGCGGCGAAGAGCTGCACGGGGTACCCCGCGTAGCTTCCCCACCCGTCGTGCGAGATCCCTTCGGGTCCGCCGTGGACCAGCACCGCCAGCGGATACCGCTTGCCCCGCTCGTACCCCACCGGCTTGGTCAGCACCCCTTCGATCTCCAGGCCGTCCGTCGCCTTCCAGCGGATCACCTCCTGCTCGCCGAGACGCTCGGCGTCCAGCCACGGGTTGCTGTTGGTGAGCCGCTCCAGCTTCCCCTTCTTCATGGAGCCCACGAAGACCTCTCGGGGGTGTCGCGGCCGGCTACCCGCGCACGCGAACAGCTTCTTGTCGGCGCTCAGGTCGGCGCTCGAGCACACGGGATCCTCCTCGCCGTCGAAGACCGCCTTCATCTTGCCGCTACGCGCGTCCACCCGGTACAGCTTCGTCCTGCTGCCCTCGTTGGTGAGCAACGCGATCTCGTCGGGGCTCGTCCAACGCAACCATTGCCCCGTCCCTTCGTATTCCGCCGTGAGCGCCCGCGCCGTCCCGCCGTCGGAGGACACCACCTTCAGCACCCCGGCGGTGGGATCGTGCAGATCGACCGCGCTCAAGAACGCGATCTGCTTGCCGTCGGGCGACCACTCGAAGTGGCCCAGCTTGCCTTGCGTCGAGGTCAACGGTTGCAGAGTGCCGCCCGCCGTATCCATCGAAAACAAGCCGCTGTACATCATCACGGCATCGATGTCCGCGCGCTTGCCTGCCCGCACGACCACGCGCCGATCGTCGGGCGACACGGCGAAGGCCTCGATGTGGTATTCGCGAGGGCTGAGCGGTTGCGCCGTACCGGTGGCCACCTCGACGGACCACAGGCGACGAAACGTACCCTGCACGTCTCCGATCACCCAGTCGCGCCCGGCGCTCTTGGCCTCCTTCTCCTCCGGCTCGTCGGGCCGATCCGCCACAAAGAAGATCCGCTTGCCGTCGCTCGACCACTCGAACGACGCGATGCTGGACGCCGATTGCGAGATCCTCCGGGGCTCCCCGCCGGCGGGGTCGATGGCGTAGATCTGCCGCACGTCGTCGCCCTTGCGCTTGGACAGGAACGCCAACGTTCGCCCATCGGGCGACCACCGGACGTGGTACGAGCTCACGTCCTCGGCGGTGTACCGCCGGGGCTCGCCTCCTTTGCGATCGACCAGCCAGATGACGCTCCGGCTGCCCTCCTTGCCCTCCGACGGATCGGGGGGCGTCCGCACCGTATAGGCCACGCGGCTTCCGTCGGGGCTCGGCGCCACCTCCCCCACCGCACGCAGCGAGACGAGATCTTCGACGGTGAAGGTGTCGGTGCCTCGTGGCCCGCTCGCGGCCGCCACCACCGTGGCGGGTGCGGTCGACACGTCCGACGACCTCGCCGCACAGCCCAGACCCGAGAAGATCGCCACGAGAAGGCACGATCGGCGCATGCTCGGACCATACGTCCGCCGCCCTCCACCCTTCAACCAACCCCCGCGATACCTCCTGCCGTCCGCAACGCCCCATCACGCGCCTCGGCACGCACCCCGGCCTTGGAGCCCCCGCGCGGCGAGGCCCGATCGCGGCCCTCACATCGCGGCGTCCTCGATCGCGAGATCGATCCAGTAGACCCGGGAGGTCGCCTCGGCGACGGCGCCCGGACCCACGGCGGCGAACAACAAGATCGAGAACTGCGATGCACCAGCGTAGTGAGGTGTGAGGTCGATCTCGAACGGCACGACTCCGGACACGTTGGTCACGGTGCCGAACTCGAACGTCGCCGGGGTCGGGTCCGCCGACGGGTAGACCTCGACCGTCCAATCGAGCATGCAAGCGACATCGTGACAGGCGACCGCTCCGCGCAGCACCGGCTGCGCGAACGCGTCGAGGTTCAAGCCGAAGAACTCTCCGTCGATCTCCCCGCCGGCCACCAGCGGCATCGCGGCCTCGATGGTGTCGACGTACGTCTCGCCGCCGATCATGACGCGGGAGTGGCGAACGATGGTCGGGCTCTCTTCGGGCGACCCACAGCTCACGGGTCCCACCTGTCCCGTTTCCGAGTACGCCACCCAGAACGTATCGGCCACGCACGCCCGATCGAACAGCGAAATCGATTCGGGCGGGATCCCGCCGCCGGTCGAGGACGTCCCATCCACGCCGGTGGTCGTCCCGTCCCCCGTGGTCGTGTGGGGACCCGACATCACACCGGAATCGGATCCCTCGTCTTCGCTCGATTCGCTGGTGGCCGCCGAGCTCCCGGTCGTTCCCACGGTCGGGTCGACCGGTGACGGCTCCGCGAAGCAACCCGCGACACCCCCCAGCAAGACCAAGGCCACGACGCGCATCGTGATTCATCGTACCAAATGCGCCCCCGGGGCCCAATCGCCCTCGGAGGCGCCCTCGCACCACCCCTTCCTCCTGCAGCAAAGGCGGCGGGCCGTGGCCGGCACCGCCGGCTTTCCGTCCGCGGCATTCTCCCCCACCGGTCCCACCCGGGCTGCCGGTGGACTGCACCGGGACCACGCTCGTCACGAAAAGCGACGACGAGCACGACGTCCGAAGGAGGCCCGCGATCCTCACGAGGGCACGGGAGCAGCAGCCGATCGTGTGCCCAGCAAGCCGGTGCGGTGACGAATGTGCATCGCCGGTTTGGATACCCAGACCTTGAGCAGGTCGGCGATCACCGGAGAGCTTCGCACTAGCGCGAGGCCCCGCTTGGTCGACAGGTCCTCGAGCCGCGCCACGATGGCGATCGATCCCACCAGATCGTCGGCCGTCAGCAGCGCCACCCGTCGCGCGCTTTGACGGGCCCACTGCACGAACGTGCCGACGTCCAGCCCAGGGCTGCGCGCATACACCTCGGCGGCGGCCTCGAACGCCTTGCGCCTTCGCCGGGGCAGGCCCTTCGCGATGAGCTTTTGTCGATCGTCGAGCACGCTGGCGCTCGCCACTTTCTCGCCGAAGCCCGGTGCGACCGTACGCGTCGCCGCCGTCAGCAGGATCTCCAACTCGCGTGGCGTGAACAGATCGATCACGTACACGCCCCGCGCGAGGTTGACCAAGAGCTGCGACACCACGAACGTCTGCTGCGGTCGCGGCAGCTCGGCGACCCACAGCGGCAGCATCAACGAGGGCTTCGAGGTGTTCTCGATCACCAACCGATCGTGCTGGCGGTGGAGGTAGACGTCGAATTCCTCCAGTCCAAAGACGGCCGTCAGGTGATCGACGAGCACCCGCAGCGGATGCTCCGATCGCGGCGGAAGCTTGTCGCGGCTGCTCACGCCGTAGGCCGAAAGATCGGGGGGACGCAGCTTCGACAGGCCCTCGGACATCGCCGACAAGAGCTGCACCGCCGGTTCTTGGTGCTCTCGCGCCACCAACACGTCGGCCATCGCTCCCGGGACCAGGGCGCCGGGCGCCAAAGCCATGGTCCGCGGCGCCCAACCGCGGATCTCTTCCACCTCCGCCGCCGACGCCTCGTCCATGATCGCCAGCGCAGCGATCGTCATCAGCCGCTCTCGCGGACGACCGAGCTCCTCGAACGTCTGCGCGAGATGACGCCAGCCTTCGATCCGGGTCACGTCGTCCATGAGCAAGGACTGGAACTGCTCGAGCGCCTCGGCGTGGCGACCCGCCTGTCGCAGGCGCTTGCCCAGCTCGAAGCGCAGCGTGCCGTCCCCCTCGCTGGCCCGAAGCCCCTCGGCCAGCACCTCGAGGGCGCGCTTGGGGTTGCCCAGGCGCTCCTGGTGGGTGCGTGCGATCTCCAAGAACAGGGCCACCCGAGCGCCGCCCGCAGGCATCCGATCGCGCAGGTGATTCTGCAGCGCTTCGACGTAGCGCGCCCAATGCTCGGGCGTCGAGGCCAGTCGCGCGATCTCGGAGCCTGCTCGACCACTCGGTCCCTCCAGCGCCACCGCCTCCGCCAACGCCTCGACCGCCTCGGCGAGGTTGCCCAGGGCCGCCTTGGCCTTGGCCACGATGACGAACGCACCCACCCGCGAGGCGTCGTCCTTGGCCAGTTGCAAAAGCCGCGTCGCCGTCGTCGCCGCCGCCGAGTACAGCTCCCCGTTCATCTGCAGATCGACGACGCGCTCGAGCACGCGTCGATCGTCGGGATCGAGGGCCAAGGCCTTCTCGTAGTGCCCGAACGCCTTCTTCGCGTCGCCCGAGCGCTCCAGGCTCGTCGCGAGTAGATAGTGCGCGTCGCGAAGCATCGGCGCCTCCGGCGCGAGCGCGACGCAACGCTCGAGCAAGACGATCGCCTCGTCGTCGCGCCGGTCGCTCGCCAGCAGCCGCGCGAGCTCGAGCAGGGCTGTCGCGTTCTTGGGCTGCGCCTTGGTCAGGCGCTGGAGCGCCGACAGGGCCGCCCCCAGGTTGTCGAGCTCCTCGGCATGAATCCGCGCCACGTCGATCCACAGCGCGCTTTGCCGCGCCGGATCCCTGGCCTCGTCGGCGGCCCGGCTCAGCCGTTCCACGAGCACCTCGAACTCTCCCCGATCCCGCAGGAGATCGCTCAAATGCTCGGCCGCCAACAAGTGATCGGGCCACACCGCGAGCGCCTTCTCGAAGTCGGCGATCGCTCTTTCCACGTCGCCCAGGCGATCGACGTGCACCACACCGCTACGCACCCAGGCGTCGGCCGCATCCTCGGGGTTCTTGGCGATCGCGGCCTCCTTGGCGGCCGCCTCGGCCATCGCCGCCCCGTCGCCCAGCACCTCCGCCAGCCGAGCCAGCCCGCGCAGGGCCGCCCGACTGTGGGGATCGAGCGCCAGCGCCTGCCGATAGACGCCCAGCGCCTGTGGCTGCCCTGCCTTCTCCATCGCCTCGGCCTGCCGCGCCAGGTAGCTCGCGCGGAGCTCCGGGTCGGCGCTGGCTGCAGCCAGACGCGCATCGACGCTCGCCAACACCCGCGGATCGTCGCTGCGAAGCGCCAACCGCTCCAGCCCCGCCAGCGCCACCGGATCGTTCGGACGCACGCCGAGGATCGACGTGTAGCAATCGACCAGATCGTCCTCCGCCTCGGGAAAGTGCAGCTCCAGCACGCGCGCTCGTTCACCTTGCACGGCGACGCGCGCCGCCGGATCCCGTATCACGTCGACCTGCCGCGCGTAGGTGTCGGCCAGCTCCTTCCACGCGCCCATCCGGCGGTACAGGGGCTCGATGGCCAGCAGCGCACCGAGGTTGCTCGGATCCATCTCCAGCACCTTGCGGTAGGCGGCCACCGCATCGGCGTCCGACCCCAGGTGATCCGACCAGATCTCCGCCGCGCGCATCAGCGTCCGCACCACCACGCGCGGATCGGTGATCCGCGCCGCGCTCTGCTCGAGCTCGGTCGCCAGCTCCTTCCAGTGTCGAAGCTGCGTTCGCACCCGCGCCAGGGCGTCGGCCGCGGGTCGGTACCCCGGACGCAGCTCCAGCGCCTCCGCGTACCGCCGCTCGGCCTGTGCCTTGTCGTCGAGGTGCTCCTCGTAGATCTCCCCGGCCCGAAACGCCGCGAGCGCCCGGCCCTGGGGATCGCGGTAGCTGTCGCGCTCCAACTCGACGAGCTCCACCAGGGCCTTCCACTCGCCTCGATCCCGCAGCATCCGCGCGAGCGCCTGCAGGGCCGGGCCGTAGTGTGGATCGAGGTCGAGCGCCTTGCGCCAACACTCGATGGCCTTCTCGGGGTCGGCCAGATAGCGGGCGTGCACCTCGCCCAGCTTGTGCAGCAGCGCCACCGCGCCCGCCCCGTCGGGCTCGACTTCCAGCTCCCGGGCGTACACCTCGGCGAGGTCGGCCCAGTGCCCCTCCGCGTGATGGATCCGCCCCAAGCTCGCCAGCGTCGGTGCGTGATGCGGATCGAGCTCCAACACCCGCGTGAACCGGGACACCGCCGCGGCCCGATCGCCGAGCTCCTCGTGCAGGATCTCGCCGGCGCGGTGCAACAACGCCACCGTCTCGCGCGCATCGTCGAGCATCTGCGTCTCGAGCTCCAGCGCCTCGACCAGCTCGCGGTGGCGGCCCGCGGCTTCGGCCACCCGCTGCAGCGCGTGCACGGCCCCCAGGTGCCTGGGTCGGAGCTTCAAGATCCGCCGATACGCGTGCTCGGCCTGCTCGGGATCGTCGAGCGGACCCCGATACAGGTCGCCGATCCGAAACAGGTACTCGATCCGACGCTCCACGTCCACGCGCTCGAGCGAGCGCTCGTACAGCTCGACGAGCTTGTGATGCGCCTCGGCCCGCGTGTACAGGCGTACCAGCGCGCGAAACGATGCACCCGCTCCCGGGTCGAGGGACAGCGCCCGCTCGTGGTGCGTCGTCGCCTCGGTCCATCGCCCCGTCTTCTCCAAGATCTCCGCCGCACGGGCGTGCGCGGTTGCCCGGCGACCCGTGTCGGTCACCGCTTCGGCCTCCGCCTCGTGCATCGCGACCAGGGCGTCCCACTGCTGCCGCGCCGCGTACAACGGCGCCAGGGCCCGCAGCGCCGGAATGTACGCGGGGTCGATGGCCAGCGCTGCCTCGTAGGCGCGAATCGCCTTGTCGTCGTCGTGAAGCGCGTCTCGGCACAGCTCACCGATCCGGTGCAGATATCCGAGCTTCTCGTGCGGCTCTTCGAGGCACTCGACCAACCGCTCGAGCGCCCCCGCCAGCGCCACCTCGTCACCCGATTGCTCGTGCAGGCGAACGAGGGCCTCCAGCACCACGATGTGCTGTGGACGCTCCTGGGCGGCCTGCTCGAGGACGGCGATCGCCTCCTGGTGGTTGCCCAGGCGCTCGGCTTGAATCTGACCGATGCGATAAAGCGCCATGATGCGCACCATCGGGTCCTCGGTCCCTTCGGCCTCGCGCTCCAGCACCACGATCAGCTCGCGCCAGCGGTGTCGCTCGTAGTGCAGGCGCTTGAGTGCCTCCACGGCTCCGGGCGCGTCCGGATCGACGCTCAGCGCCAGCTCGTACAGCTCGGCCGCACCCCCCGGATCTCCGCGATGCAACTCGGTCAGCCGTGCACGCCGGGCCAAGAGCGCGCCGCGATGCCGCGTGTCGGCGGCCACCGCATTGGCCTGCCGGGCATACACGTCCGACAGCGCGTCCCAGGCTCGCATCTCGCGATCGGCCTGCCCGAGCGCCTCGAGCACGGCCCGGTCGCCCTCGGCCAGATCGAGCGCGGCCGCGTAGGCGCGGCGCGCATCCGCGAGCCGCTGCAGGCGATCCTCCAGCACGCGCCCCTTGGCGAACATGAGCGCGGCCTTCGTGCTGCGATCGGCGGTGACCCGAATCTCGCGATCGAACAGCTCGAGCGCCGCCTCGTACTCACCGCGACGCAACAGCACCCGACGCGCCCCGACGACGGCCGGCAGGTACTTGGGCATCGCCTCGAGCGCGGCCCGGTAATGCGCCTTCGCCCGATCCGCATCGTCGAGCGCGACCTCGTGCAGACGCGCGATCTCGAAGTGCAGCCGACCCAGGCGCTCGCGATCCCGCTCTCCTCGGAGCTCCTCCTCGTACGCGGCGATCGCCTGTCGTGCATCGTCGGCATACGTCTCGTAGAGCGTCGGCGATGCGGGCAACCCACTTTTTCCCGGCACGGCCACCGTGGGGAGCGGCCCCTCGAGTTCCCGAGCCGGAACCAAGGTCGCGGGCGGCTCGTCGAAGTCGACCTCGTAGAGCATCTCCCCCGCCACGGGCAGTTGCGTGTTTCCGGAGCGCGGTGGCGGTCCCATCGGTCGGGTCCCCGGAGGCGTCTGCGCGCGAGCGCTGGCCGGCACGGGGCCTGGTGCGGGCGCGCGTGTCTGCGTCGGCTCGCTTTGGGGCCATCCCTCGGGATCGAGGTCGATGTCGGGGCTGGTCGACACGCGAGGTCGCGGTGGAATCGATTCCGACCCCGCGGGCGCCGGACCGCCCGGCCCCCGCGGCACGGACCCGGATGCGGGCGCCGGTTTGGGCGGCCTGACGGACGTGGGCTTGGGCAACCCAGCGGGTTTGGGCAGCCCGCCCGGCTTGGGCAGCCCCGGTCGCGGCGGCGGCATGGGCTTGTCGGGCGCGCTCGTGGACGGCGAGCTCGAGCCCGTGGACGGCGAAGGCGGGCTCGCGGGGGGCAAAGCCGAGCCCGCGGGCGCGGGGGGCTTGGGCACCCGCGCGCCGCTGGGCGGTGGCAGCTTCGTCGCGGGCCTCGGCTCGACGGGTGATGGCCCACCCGTGACGCCCAGCGGGCGATCGGTCTTGTTGGCCCGACGTCCGAACCCGGGCGGGGGCGGTGGCTTGCGCGGAGGCGAAGGGGGATCGTCGTTGGGGGCCAAGCCGGTTCTCCTGCCGAGGCGTGACGCTCGGCCGCACCGAGCGAGGTCTTGCATCATAAAGGACGCGGCCGGGCACGCGCACGAGGATCCCGGCGGGCACGCGTTGCGCCGCCGACCGAGCCACGCGCCGGGTGCGGCGCATTGGTCGCGCAGGCCGACGCGATCAGAGCGCGAGCACGACCTGGATGACGACCAGCGTCACGAACGCGAGCAAGAACAGTCCGGGCAACGCCCGCCGCTCCAGCGTCTTGGGACCCTCGAACGCCGATGCGGAGAGGCGCCGAAACGGAGCCGTCGACGGTCGCGAACGGATCCTGTTCAGGCTCGGCGCCCGCAATCGCGGCCGATCTCGCATCGCTGACTCGGGGATGCGACGCACCTCGCCTTCGGCGAGCACGACGTCGCGGCGTCGCGGCGCTGCACCGCTCCGCAACGCACGGCGATGCCTCGCAGCATCCGCGCCCACCGGAGCCTGTGCACCCACGCTACCCACCGTAGATGATGGTGACGCAAAACCGTCCGGTTGCAACGCACTTTCGTGCGCCGATGGTTGTGGTCAATCGCCCCCTGAGCGACGCGGCTGGCCCGTTCGGCGCAATTGCACGAGCGGACTGGCCGGTTCGTTGCCGACGCGTACCGACCATTCACTCCAAGACTCGGAAGGTCGCTTCCCGAGCGCCGCGAGCAGATCGAACACATCGCAGGGCCGGTAGCTCACCTGACCATCCCTACACAAAGGCCTGAACCGCGCGGGGAGGCCCAGCTCGAGCAAGATCCCGAGATCGTCGCCCCACGCCGCCAGTTGCTCCAGTACCTCGGCGGGCAGCACCGGGATCTTCTCCACGACCTCCGCCACCGTCAGCGGTCGCGCGGCCTCGCGCAGCGATCGCGCGAGCTCGGCGGCGCGTGCCGCAATCCGTTCGGGCGTCGCGTCCACCAGCGCACCGATCACCGCGACCGCATCCGCACCGACCTCCACGGCTTGCACCGCCGACACCCCATCGAGCCCACCGATCGCCACCAGTGGACGATCGGTGGTTCGACAGGCGTCGGCCAGTCCACTCAGACCCACCACGGGATCGGGTCGCGCCTTCGATCGCGTCGGCAACACCGGACCGAACGCGACGTAGTCGGGGCCGCGTCGCAAGGCAGCGCGAAGCTGCGAAAGGTCGTGCGTCGACAACCCGATCGTCAACGCGCGGCCACGCGCGCTCGCTCGCTCGCGGATCGACGCCACGTCGTCGGCACCGGGATCGTCCTGGCCCAGGTGCACTCCGGTCACGCCTTCGGGTCCCTCGAGCGCCGCGTCGATGTCGTCGTCGACGATGAGCGGCACCCCGGCCTCGCGGCACGACGGCGCCATGGCTTCGAGCATCGCCAGCCGCTCGGTCGTCGTCGCTGCCTTGGCCCGAAGCTGCACGACCGCAGCGCCATCGATGCCGCCGCGCAGTCGATCCCCCAACACCGCGCGCGTCACCGCTTCGACCGCCAAGGCGTGCGGATGCGGAACGTCGACGATCGCGTACAGGCCCTTCACGCTCGACCATGTAGCACGGCGACCCCGGCCTCCGCCGCGCACCCCGACACGAAACGGGAAACCGTCGCCCGAATCGGCGCAAACCGCACAGGCCCCCGATCCAACCGCCGCCATGGCCGCCAATCCCAGGGCCATGTCGCACGACCAACTCTTCTCGGCCGCCTATCGCGTCGACGTCTCGCTGGTCGACGGCTCGACCAAGGTCGTCGCCATTCCCAAGCAGAAGATGCTCGGCACCATCGAGGACACCCGACCGAACTCCCTCGAACGCCAAGAGCTCGAGCTCGCCGAGGCCTCCCTCGTCCGGCAGCTTCTGGGCGCCGACCAAACCCGCGGCGAGAACTCCTTTTGGGGTTACCTCGAGTACGTCCACGAGCGCCCCGAGATCGGCAAGGACGTCTCGCGCCGCCAGAGCGCCTTCATGCAGTGGGTGCGCAACAAGAAGAACAAGCTCTGAAGAGTGGTTGCGGTGAAATAACCGCGTCGTGACTGCGCGGGATGCCGGAGCTGGGCCCCATCCAAGTGCTGGCCGAGGGCTTCGCTCCAACACCTTGCTCGGCATCCATCCCCGGCCTGCCCCGAGGCTCGTCGCCTAGTCACGACGCGGAAGATTCACCGGATAGAAGGGTCGGCCCCTCCGCGCACGGCAACGCCCCGCCCGAGCGCGCGCGAGCCGGGCGGCGTATGCAGCGCGCGCTCGTGACGCCCGCCCGCAATCCGGCACATCGAGAATGCGCTTCGTGTTTCGTCCCCGCCCCTGGGCGCGCGGGCCCGAGGTGGCTATGGTCCCGTTCCCGCCATGCCCCGCCGTCCCTTCGTCTCGTCCGCGACGCTCGATCTCGAAGAAGAGGGATTCTTGCTCGACGCGTCGGCGCTGCCGTCTCCGCTGGACAAGCCGTTCCAGCTCGTGGCGCCGTGGCCTCCCGCCGGTGGGCAACCCGCGGCCATCGAGGCCCTGGTGCGGGGCATCCGAGGCGGAGAGGCGTTCCAGTGCTTGCTGGGGATCACCGGCAGCGGCAAGACCTTCACCATCGCCAACGTCATCGCGCAGGTGCAGCGCCCCACGCTGGTGCTGGCACACAACAAGACTTTGGCCGCGCAGCTCTACTCGGAGTTCAAGGCGCTGTTTCCCCACAACGCGGTCGAGTACTTCGTCTCGTACTACGACTACTACCAGCCGGAAGCCTACGTACCCACGACCGACACGTACATCGAGAAGGACTCCACGATCAACGAGCAGATCGACCGCATGCGCCACGCGGCCACCTACTCGTTGCTGAGCCGCCGCGACGTCATCATCGTGGCCAGCGTGTCGTGCATCTTCGGCATCGGTGCCGCCGAGGCCTACCTGGGCATGGCCACCAAGGTCGCCGTCGGCGACGAGCTCGATCGCGACCAGCTCTTGCGCCAGCTCGTGCAGATGCAGTACGAGCGCAACGACGTCGACTTCCACCGCGGTACGTTCCGGGTGCTGGGTGACGTCGTCGAAGTCTTCCCCGCCTACGAGGACGACACCGCCATCCGCATCGAGTTCTT